>JBGSIG010000328.1:0-2021 GCA_041742655.1 Ferruginibacter sp.
AAATATTTATTTACGGTGCTGATCGTTAAATTTTCCGGCGTAGTTAATATTGCATTGATACCATGGTTGGATAGTTCTTTTACAATGAGCCTCTTTTCAAAAGCGAATTTTTCAGCGATTGTTTTTACATACACCTCTTCCAGGTTGGCCGCATTTGCAGAAGAGAGTTGCTTTAATTCTGTATTTTCAAAAAATACAACCAGCAACAAATGATGCTTTGCTATTGACCGCAGGTAAGTCAACTGGCGCTTTAAACCCGACAGCGATTCAAAATTTGCAAACAATATCAACAGGCTGCGTTGCCTGATACGGCTTCTTATTTGCAGGTACAGCATTTCATAATCACTTTCTAAAAATTGTGTTTCCTGGTTGTACAACAGTTGCAAAATATTAGCTCTTTGTATGGGTTTTCTGTCGGCTGCAAGCACGGTGCCTATTTTATTTGAAAACGTTATCAACCCTACCTTATCCTGTTTTTGCAAACACACATTGCTTAGTATCAGTGTGCTGTTGATGGCATAATCCAACAGGCTTAAATAACCAAAAGGCATTTTCATTAAACGCCCCTTGTCGATAATACAATATACCTGCTGGCTTTTTTCCTCCGTATAATTATTTATCATTAAAGATGACTTACGGGCCGTTGCCTTCCAGTTGATTGTTCGTATATCATCGCCTCTTACATATTCCTTTATCTGCTCAAACTCCATGCTGTGGCCAATTTTACGCATCCTGGTGTTGCCATGTTCCGATTGGATGGTTGTTTTTGACAATAGCTCGTACCGGCGCATCTGCATAAACGATGGGTATACCGGCACCATTACGGCGGCTGGTACATTGTGCCTGCGCATCAACAACCCAATTGCTGATTTTACATAAACAATAATGTTTCCAAAATGGTACTCGCCCCTTTCTGTCGGCCTTAAAGAGTATGCAGTATTTTTTTGCTGATAGGCTGTAACATGCAGCAGCAGCACCCAATCTCTCTTTTGAAATTGAACGGGCAGTTCGTCGATGATCTCAAGGTCTAATTCAAAGGGCATCATATTAACGACTTGTAACGTCACTTTGTTTTCATCACTGTTGCTAAACCTGTCTGCCGTAATTCTTTTTACATGTGGCATTTTGCCGATGGCAAACAAAAAAATATAATCAATCAGCACCAGTGCTAAAATTACATACCACACAATTTGAGGCACAATAAACAAAGGCGCATAAAAAAAAGATGTTAAAAACAACACGATGCAAATACCCATCACCAAATAAAAACGGGTAGTTAAAAAAAGTGAACCAATATATTCTTTTATAAATTTCATATTATGCGATCGGGGCATTTGAAGAAAATTATTATCATTCATTTTTTGAGCCGTGGTTGGCGTGCCCACCAACCACTTGTTGGTGCAACATCGGATATCTATCCGATTTGAAATACACCCTTATTTTAAACGGAGTTGTAGTGACTACTTTAATATCCTACCTTGGCACCTCCATTGCTTTTAAAATATTTTCTACCAGGTCGTCGGGCGTCACACCTTCCATTTCCTTTTCAGGGGTAAGTATAATTCGATGCCTCAATACGGGTATTGCCATTTCAAGTATATCTTCCGGCGTTACAAAGTCTCTTCCTTTGATGGCCGCATTAGCTTTGGAAGCTTTTAAAATTGCAAGCGATGCCCTTGGCGAGGCTCCCAGGTAAAGTGCAGGATTATTGCGGGTTTCAATAACGATCCTGGCAATAAACTCAATCAGCTTTGGCTCTACAATAACGGATTGAATAATACTTCTGTATTGCTGAATATCCGCCGCAGATACTATTTTATTTACTTCACTCAGCAACAATGCCTGCGGGCTTGCATGCTGACTTTTTAATATCTCTATCTCCTCTTGCAACGCTGGATATTGTACATCAATTTTAAAGATAAAGCGATCCAATTGAGCCTCTGGCAACCTGTATGTACCTTCCTGCTCTACCGGGTTTTGTGTAGCGAGAATAATAAATGGAAAACGCATTTCGTGTGTAA
>JBGSIG010000329.1:0-2146 GCA_041742655.1 Ferruginibacter sp.
TGCCCGGCGCTGAAAATTAGGGTGCAGTTTGTTTTAATACCATTGTCGGTAAACCATTTTATTGCCTTTACGCCATCCTTTATCATAGGTACTTTCACTACAATATTAGGGTGCAGTGCAGCTAATACTTTACCTTCTGCAACAATGCCATCAAAATCAGTTGAGAGTACTTCGGCACTAATATCACCATTTACTATTTCGCAAATAGCTTTGTAATGATTGTTGATGGCATCTGTTCCTTTAATTCCTTCTTTGGCCATTAAAGACGGATTGGTGGTTACCCCATCCAGAATACCTAAATCATTTGCTTCTTTTATTTGTGCAAGATTGGCGGTGTCAATAAAAAACTTCATGTGTTTATTTTTTTGAATTAGAAATAATGATTATGCCATCAGTGTACGTGTATGGCAATTGCTGCAACTATAAATTTTTATAGGCATCAATGGTTTGTATCTTTCCGTTAACATCAAAGGTGAGTTCTGTTATTTTCACAGAACGCAAATGAGTAACACCTTCACTTAAACTGGAGTCGTGGTAAAACAAATACCACTTGTTATTAAAGGCGCAAATGGAATGGTGAGATGTCCACCCTACAACAGGATTGAGAATTCGCCCCTCGTATTTAAATGGCCCGTAAGGATTGTCGCCAATGGCATAACAGATAAAATGTGTGTCGCCGGTTGAATAAGAGAAATAATATTTTCCATTGTATTTATGCATCCAGGAGGCTTCAAAAAAACGCCTGTCGTTATCGCCCGCCAACAATGGATCGCCATTTTCATCTGTAATAATTATTTCTTTTACGGTTTCAGCCAAGTGCTTCATGCTAGTGTCAAGCAATGCAACACGCGGGCCCAATGCAACTTCATGCCCCAAAGGCTCAATAAAATCAGCATTGTATTTATTGTTGCGGTACCATTGCAACTGGCCGCCCCAGATACCGCCAAAATACATATAATACTTCCCATCATCATCTGCAAAAACGGCCGGGTCTATGGAGTAACTGCCTGGTATTGGGTGGGGCTCAGCAATAAATGGCCCTTCCGGAGCATCACTCACGGCTACGCCAATCTGAAATATTCCATCCGCTTTTTTTGCAGGAAAAAACAAATAATATTTACCATCCTTGCATGCTGCATCCGGCGCCCACATTTGCTTTTCTGCCCATGGCACATCTTTTACATGCAACGCCACGCCGTGATCGGTTGCTTGAGAGCCTGGGCTATCCATTGAGATTACGTGGTAGTCTTCCATGGCAAAATGGCTGCCTGTATCATCAAAGGCTATTCCAGCATCTATGTCATGGGATGGGTAGATATAAATTTTTCCGTCAAACACATGTGCAGACGGATCGGCAGTGTAAATGTGTGTTACAAGTGGTTGCGAAATAGCTGTTTCATTTAACTCATCAAAATTGATGTGATCAATATTTACTTCCGGCATGTAGTGTTGTTTATTATAAAAGTTATTTTCTTCTTTCTTTCAAATCAGTTTCAATCTGTACTTCCATCTTTTTATTTATCTCATAAAAGAACAGTAATGCAACGCCCAATAAAAAAGGAATTGCAGGGAAAATACTAACAAGCATTTTAGTGCCCTGTATGGCTGATGCCGGTTGAGCCGCATCGCTGTTGGGTATGTAATTGAACAAGCCCAGTATCCAGGTTAACAAGGCGCTGCCGATACTGAGGCCTCCTTTTAAACCTACCATCATAGCAGAAAAAATAATGGCGGTGGCACGGCGGTTATTCTTCCATTCAGAAAAGTCGGCAACGTCTGCAATCATTGCCCACAAAAGTGGTATGGTAATGCCGTAGAAGAAGCCATGGAGTATTTGTGATAAAAATATTAGTTCAACCGAACCGGGCGAAAAGAAATAAAACAAAATAATGAACAGGGTTGAAATAAGCAATGCTATTCCAAACACATCTCTTTTCCCATACTTATCTGCAAGCCCCTTTGAAAGCGTAATGCCTATAATCATAAAAACAATACCACCTGCATTAAACAAACCGAAGCCTGCAGATACCGGATCTTCTCCAAAAAAATTAACACCGATGCCCGATAAAAAATGCAGTATTGGATTGATAAAATTTGTTAGTGTTTCTTTATCTACATAGTTCTTAAAATAATACACATAAGAACC
>JBGSIG010000330.1:0-3082 GCA_041742655.1 Ferruginibacter sp.
CATTAAAAGATTGCGGCATTGTTTCGGGCAAGATTGGCATGGAGGAACGGCTTCGCTTTTTTATTATGGATGGGATAAGAAAAGAAGCACAACAATTTGAATTTGTCAGCGGCGATCCGGTGACCATCCCCTGCCGGTTAATAAAATCTGCCGCAGAATTAGCGTTGATGCAAAAAGCAACTGACATTACGATAGCGGCCATGAAAGTTGGCATCAACAGTTTGAAGGAAGGAATGTCGCCAGGCGAATTTTTCGAAGCGGTGGCGGCTGCTCATCAACAATTGGGAGCGGAGCATGATTTTGCCCTTGCCAATTTCGGACCGGCCTCTGCTTTTCCACACGGAAGTATTCAACCACAAAAATTGAAGAAGGGCGATATTGTTTTAATGGATTGCGGTTGTACGGTGGAGGGTTATTCTTCTGATATGAGCCGCACCATTGTATTTGGTGCCGAACCTACGAAACGCCAATTGGAAATATGGGATCTCGAACAAAAAGCACAGACTGCCGGTTTTGCTGCTGCAAAAAATGGGGTTGCTTGTGAAGAAGTGGATGCAGCCGCCCGTAAAGTTTTAACGGATGCCGGCTTCGGGCCCGGCTATAAATTACCCGGGCTTCCTCACCGCACCGGGCATGGTATTGGCATGGACGGCCATGAATGGGGAAATATGGTAAAAGGCAATAAATTGTTATTACAACCAGGGATGTGTTTCAGCATAGAACCCAATATTTCTATCGTAGGCGAATTTGGTGTTCGGCTGGAAGATTGTGTTTATATGACCAATGATGGCCCCAAATGGTTTTCGCAACCCAGCAAATCAATCAGCGAACCTTTTTAATTGATAACCGGTTCGGCTTTTATTAACAGGGATAATGCATCTTTAACAGCTCTTATATCAGTTTGCCATCTTCCAGTTCTATGATACGATGGGTGCGATTTGCAAAGTCCAGGTCGTGGGTAACAATCAAAAGTGTCTGATTGAATTCTTCGGCGAGTTGCTTAAAAATTTCAAAAACAATTTCAGCATTTTTTTTATCAAGGTTTCCGGTAGGCTCATCCCCCATAATGATATGCGGATCATTGATCATAGCACGTGCAATGGCAACCCGCTGCTTTTCGCCACCTGAAATAAGATTTGCCTTTTTTATGGCCAGGTGTTCAATACCCAGCATTTTCAATTTCTCCATCGCTTTATGCTCTACCTCTGCAGCCGTTAGCCTGCCTAACTTTAAGCCCGGTAACATTACATTTTTAAGTACGGTAAATTCGTTCAGCAAATAATGAAACTGAAATACAAAACCTATTTTTTCATTTCTAACTTTTGCCAGCTGAGCTTCTTTTTTACCACGCATAGGCACCTGGTCAATCAGCAGGTCTCCTTCATAATCTGTATCCATGGTAGAAAGGATATATAACAGGGTTGACTTACCGCATCCCGATTTACCGGTGATAGAAACAAACTCACTTTTGTCAACATGAAAAGTAATATCGGTTAGTACTTTTATTTTAACCGGATCAGAAAAATATTTTGAAATATTTTTTGCTTCAAGAATTCGATCTGCCATAATTATTTACCCCGGATGATAATCACCGGGTCTATTTTACTTGCCTTGCGGGCTGGAAACCAGCCGGCGAAGTAGGTTGTGATTAATGAAAACGCTGCGCCTATGGTATAAAAAATAAGGTTGTAGCTAACCGGGTAGGTCTTGATTGTTGGCAGTGCAGGCGTAGTAAACGGAACCTGGTCAATAATCAGCGAGACTATATAACCAAAAAGTAACCCGGCCATCCCGCCCACAAAACCAATACTCATAGCAATCATTAAAAATATCCATTTAACATCCCGCCCGGTGAATCCCGTAGCTTTCAGGATGGCAATGGAATCCATCTTTTCGTAGATCATCATGTTTAAAATATTGTAAATACCAAAGCCTGCAACAATTAACAATGTAATACCTACTGCATAAGAAATCAGCGTCCTGATGAATGACCCTGTTTCAAACTGTGCGTTGGCTGTTTGAATATCTTCGGCATCGGCCTGGAACAGCGCACTGAATTCTTTTGCTACTGCCGGCGCTTTAATAATGTCGTTTAATTTTACCTGGATATCAGTTATATAATCAACGGGTTTTCCCATTATCTTCTGCACGGTGTTAATAGATGTAAAACTCTGTACCTTGTCGTAATCCGCAATGCCGGATTGGTAATAACCAACGACCTTGAGCGAAAACCTTTCGCCACCGGCAGTTGTAAGCTGTACCATATCGCCCAGGTTTGCCAGTAATTTATCAGCAAGTCCTTTGCCCAATATGATGCTGTTTGATATCTTACCAATATCCATTGCTGAGCCGGCTACTACGTAATCTTTAAAATGAAACAAACTGATTTCCCCAGCCACATCTATCCCGTTAATAACACCCGTGATATCATTTGTACCGGCATTAAAAAATACAGGTGATGTAATTTTTGGCGCATACCCGAACACCCTTTCATCTTTGGCAAGCGTTGCCAGTATCGCAGAACTGTTATACAACTGCTGGCGGTTCACTCCCGCCTTTACAGATCGAATGAAATTATAGGATGATGCAAAATCCTTGTCCAGGTTTACGGGTTGATGCGGATTGGGCTTTACTTCATTGTATAAACGGATGTGAGGGGTGCGGTTTAGCACCAATCCATCAAGCAACTTATTCAGTCCGTTCATAAAACCCAATAAGGCAATGAACATGGTAATACTAAACGTTACACCAATAGCAGCCACCAGCGTTTGTTTCAAGCGGGCCATTAAAAGTGAGCGGGCAATATCTATTAATAATTTTAAATTCATTCTGCCGGCTTTTGAATGACATCTGAAGCCGCTAATCCACTAACGATCTCAACTTTCTGATAGTCCATTAACCCGGTAGTTACTTTTCTTTTTTCGCCGTTTTCAAGCAATACATAATCGCCGTTCAGCAAACAATTTCGGGGAATGGTAAGCGCTTTATCCTTTGACTGTATTACAATATTTGCTTCGCAGGTTAAATTAGGAAACAAGGCAACAGGTTGTTGTACAAAGTTCGCCTCTACGGTGAAGGAATT
>JBGSIG010000331.1:0-3584 GCA_041742655.1 Ferruginibacter sp.
CAGTGCCTATCATGTTCCTAAAACATCCGCTACCAACTTCCGGATATTAGAGAAGCCGCTAACCCTTGAAGAACTTGATAAATTATTTGGATGACTTTTCGTGATTTCCTGTCTACCCCATGCTGTCAAAAATTCTGTTGTCACTATCTTCTGTATTCACTCTTAACAAATTCAATATGGCACAAAACTCCAAAGCCGGTAAATTACTTTACCGGCTTTAATATAGTAGAAATGCACAATCAAAAATAGCGTCAGACAATACGGTTTATTTCATACGAAATTTTATCTAATGAACATTGACGCATTGCTTGCCCTGTACTAACTATGAGTTGTATGCGCTATTAGCTTCTGCTTTTACTTTGTCTTTAACAGCATCCATTTTGTGATCAATTTTAGCAGAAACGTCTGATTTTAAATTGTCTATTTTATTAGAAATACCTTCTGCAAATTCGCTGAATCCTTTTCTTACAGATTCATTAATGTCTGCCCCTTTCTTTGAAATTTTCTTACGTGTTTCGTTGCCTTTATCCGGGGCAAACAAAATACCTAAAATGGCTCCTGCGGCAGCGCCTGCTACAACAGCAGATATAAATTTTCCTGTTTTCATAATTTTTTACTTTTTATTGATTGTTAATGAATAAAATATTCCTATCCAAAATGCTGCCAAACTATTTTGGCAGTGGTTTCATCGCAAATTGACATAAAAGTCGGGCTTCTATTTACTTATATCAGTTTATACATAAAATAATGGGGAGAGTTTTCTACATTTGTATTAGCATAACTGCAAAAATCTGCCTCATTATTAAAGCTGTATAATAGTTAACTTTTCCAGGAGCAGCAATGATTATTAGATGTTTTCCACTTTTTAATTAAGTTCTGTAACTTATTTACGTTATTTAACAACTGGTTATAGTAAATAGCAAATTACAAAGTGATTGTATTGATCTAACTGAGTATTTTCTGCGTTACATGATAATCTAGTTCACGACCAAAAGCTAATTCCTTCGCGTAGCATAACCATAGTTTTAGGGTTAGTTAAATGACTTTGTTCACAAGGTGCCGTCAATAAAAAACTGCCTTAAGAAAAGCATTTTTATCGCTGTTTTTAAGGCAGTTTACAATCAATTTATTTCTACAGTAACCTATCTTTTACAGTAAAAGCCACCATAATATCGCCCCACAACAACGTTACTTTGCCCTTATCGTCAATTGTAAAACGCATTTGTTCTGCAGCCGGGCTTGCAGTTTCTTTCTTTACTTTTATCCTCAGCGCATCTTCCGATTCCTGGTATTTAAATGCACCCCATTGTTTCCAGGTTTTATTAAAGATCACTACAAATTCACTTCCTTCATCAATTGTGAATAAAGCGTATTTCCCTTTTTTAAGATCTTTACCCTCAATTTTTACGTCCCTGTCTACTTCAAAAACAGTTGCATCGTTGGCTCCTGTGCGCCATACTTTGCCTTGCATCGGTTCCAGGTTTTTACCAATAGTTCGCCCCTTTACCGATGGCGCACTATAAACGATTTTTACTTCTACCTTACCTACTTTCTGCATAACAGAATCGAGTGGGCTGGGTTTTGGTTTATCCCCATCCTGGGCAAAAGAACTCAATGAAAAAAACAACAACGCCGCAACGAAGCTGGCGGAAAGAAAATATTTCATACTATTTGTTTTTAGATTGTTTAAAAAATTGTTATGCAGCGAAAGCCGTGCCTAAAATTAGCGCTAATTGATTTAAACAAACAGCCTTTAATAATTGTTATCTGCCATTCAACAATTAAATGCACAAATATATTGTTGTGGCATGCTGTTATTTTAAAACCGGTAGTATAATGGAGGAGGGGTATTGTGCATCATGATAAATGCGAATAGTAGCTTTATTACAATCGTCCGGCAATGCGTCGGGAATTCGCATAAATAGTTGAGGATTTCTATCAACCAATGGAAACCAGCTACTTTGTACCTGCACCATTATGCGGTGCCCTTTTTTAAAGGTATGGGCTACATCATTCAAATCAAATTTCACTTCCGTTATTTTGCCGGGTACAAATGGCTCCGGGTTTTCATAACTGTTTCTAAATTTTCCTCTAAACACTTCAGCCCTTACCATTGCCTGGTATCCTGCCATTTGAATGCCCTTTGGTGTAGTACCAGTATTGGTCTCATCGTCCGGAAATACATCTATTAGCTTTACAATAAAGTCAGCATCTGTTCCGGTAATACTTACAAAAAGATTAGCCTGAATTCTTCCTGTCAATGTAATGTCCTCGTTAAGTAGAGCCGTCTTAAATAAAATTACATCCGGCCTCGCTGCGGCAAATCGCTGGTCTTCTGCCATGTACCCGTTATTCCTTCTGCTAAAAATTCCGTTTGTATAAGGCACCGGGTTTGCAGGATCGCTTATGTATTCATCAAAGCCTTTCTTGGTGTTGGGTTTGTTAACCGATAATTGTTGGTTGGCGTGAAAATAATAATTTACTGCTGTGGAATTTTTTGGTGGCCAAACCGGGTAACTTTTCCATTGGTTGCTGCCCGTTTCAAAAACAGTGGCTTCTGAAGCTGTAAAATTTCCTTTGTCTTTTAAATAAAAATTAAAGAAGGGAGTTTCTAAAGAGTCCTGGAAAAATTTACTGGTATTGCTACCGAAGTCCTGCGCACTAAATCTGTTCCAGTTACCTAGTTCCCAGGCACCATGGGTCCATGGGCCCATTACCAACCGGTTATTATTTTGCGGGCTTTGCTTTTCTATTGACTCATAAGTGTGCAATGCACCAAAAAGATCTTCCGCATCAAACCAGCCGCCCACCACCAATACAGGTATGGTAATGTTTTTTAAATGCGGTCGTATGTTTCTTGCCTGCCAGTACGCATCATAGGTATCATGTTGCAGGTATTCATTCCATAACACGCTTTTATTATTGTAAAAATCTTTGCCATTGGTATTTTTTATTGTCGCCATGTTTAAATAAAAATCGTAAGCATCTTTGTACCTGGCGTTAAATAAGGGAGCCCCATATTCTTTATCAGCACCATTTCGTTCCCGGTCGAAATAATTCATAAAACTAAAATTGTCTAATAAAAAAAAGGCACCGTTGTGGTTTGCATCGTCGCCAACAAATTCATCGGTAACCGGTGCTTGCGGGCTCACAGCCCTGATGGCCGGGTGTGCGTCGGGTAAACTGGCGGTAGCGTAAAAGCCTGGGTACGATATACCGGCAATGCCTGCACGCCCATTGTTATTTTTCACATTTTTTAATAACCAGTCGATGGTGTCATAGGTGTCGCTGCTTTCATCTACCTGCTTATTCGATTTTTTATTGGGGATAAACGGTGTTACTTCCAGGTTAATGCCTTCACTCTTATAGCGGCCACGCACATCCTGTTTAACAAAAATATATTTCTCTTTCATTAATGCACTATTGGGGCCTATTGAATGCGGAAAATTACCGGCGCCGTAAGGGCCGGCAGAGTAGGGTGTACGGTCTAAAAGAAACGGGTAAACCTGCGAGGTATCTTTAGGCACATAAATTACAGTGTACAATTTTATGCCATCCCGCATAGCAATGACCGTATCTATTTT
>JBGSIG010000332.1:0-3665 GCA_041742655.1 Ferruginibacter sp.
CGCCTTGCAGGAGCCTACTTTTTAGATCATCCCGGCATTAATGATACTTTTCCAAACATTCAGGAAGCAGTGTTGAATGTGGTAGATAAACCAAATGCAGCCACAAAAAATTTACCGGCACAATGGAAAAGAACAGACGAATATTACAGTTTCAAAAAAATAAGTAAGGACATAAATGTTTTAATCACGCTTGACGAGAAATCCTATAACGGAGGGAAAAACGGGGATAACCACCCTGTTGCCTGGTATCATCAATTTGACGGCGGTCGGGCATTTTATATAGAGATGGGCCACACGAAGGAATCTTTTACAGAACCACTCTACCTCGATCTGTTGTTAGGCGGTATTAAGTATGCCATAGGCGACAATAAAATGTTAGACTACACAAAAGCGACCACACAATTTCCTCCGGAAGACAACCGGTTTACAAAAACACAGCTTGCACAAGGCGATTTTTATGAACCCACCGAAATGACAATTCTTCCAAATTTTGATATCATGGTTACTCAACGCCGGGGAGAAATAATGTTGTATAAAAACGATACTAAAAAAGTGAAACAGGTTGGTTTCTTAAATGTTTACTTTAAAACTTCTGTGCCGGGGGTAAATGCCGAAGAGGGTATACTCGGCCTGTCGAAAGATCCCGACTTTGCAAAAAACAACTGGGTATACATTTATTACAGCCCGGCAGATAGCGCTGTAAATCGCCTGTCGAGGTTCACTTTTAAAAACGATACGCTCGATAACGCAACCGAAAGAGTGATACTGGAAGTAAAATCTCAGCGTGAAATCTGTTGTCATACTGGTGGCTCTATTGCATTTGGACCGGATAAATTATTGTATTTTTCTGCGGGCGATAACTCCACACCATTTAATGAGCGGGGCGCTAAATATGTAAACAATGGTTACGCACCTTTAAATGATTTACCCAATCATCAACAGTATGATGCAAGAAGATCGTCTGGCAATACCAATGATTTACGGGGCAAGATTATGCGCATAAGAGTTAAAGACGATGCAACGTATGAAATACCTGAAGGAAATCTTTTTCCAAAAGGAACCGATAAAACAAGGCCCGAAATTTACGTGATGGGAAACCGTAACCCTTACCGTATATCTGTTGATCAAAAAAATAGCTATTTGTATTGGGGCGAAGTTGGTCCCGATGCGCAAAATGACAGTTTCGCAGTGCGTGGCCCACGTGGTTATGATGAGTTAAACCAGGCTCGTAAAGCAGGCTTTTTTGGCTGGCCACTATTTGTCGGAAATAATTATCCCTATAATGAGTATGATTATGCTACCGGTACTTCCGGAGTAATTTTTGACCCCAATAAGCCGATCAATGATTCAAAGAATAATACCGGTTTAAGAGAATTGCCAGCCGTATCACCTGCATTTATTTGGTATCCATATGGGGCTTCTGCCGATTTTCCACAGGTGGGTACAGGTGGTAGAAATGCAATGGCAGGGCCGGTTTACTACACCGATATGTTTCCGAAAGAGACCCGTTTGCCTGATTACTATAATGGCAAATTATTTATTTATGACTGGATTCGCGGCTGGATAAAAGTGGTAACCATGTTGCCCAATGGCGACTTCGATAAAATGGAGCCATTTTTTCCTTCGATAAAAGTGAATTCGTTAATTGATATGGAAGTAGGACCCGATGGAAAATTATATTTATTGGAATACGGCAATGGCTGGTTCACAAAAAATGCTGATGCAGGATTAGCCCGGATAGATTTTAACGGCGGAAACAGGCCACCGGTAATTACGGCGGTTAAGGTTGATAAAACTTCTGGGGTATTACCATTTGCTGTAAAAGCTTCTGTGAATGCTCAGGACCTGGAGAAAGATAAAATTACTTATTTATGGAACCTGGGTAATGGTGAAACAAAAGAGACTTCCACACCAGACCTGGAGTATACCTACAAAACTGCAGGCGACTTCAAGATTTCTGTAGAGGTAAAAGACAGTCAGGGAGCATCTTCAACAAGCGATGTACTGAATGTTTATTCCGGCAACGAAGCACCGGAAGTAGCTATCAATTTAACTGGTGGAAACAAATCCTTTTATATACCGGGCATGCCAATGCAATACGCTGTGACTGTAACTGACAAAACTGATACGGCAGCAATGGATCCTGCTAATATGTATGTGTCTGTTGAGTACGTTGAAGGTTTTGATAAAGCGGCATCTTCAATGGGCCACCAGCAAGGGCAGGCCAGTATCAGTGGCAAAAGTCTTATGCTGTCTCTTGATTGTAAAAGTTGCCATAAAGAAGCTGAAAAATCAATCGGCCCTTCTTACGTTGATGTGTCGAAGAAATATGCAAAAGACCCTAACGCAACAAGTTACCTCACCGGGAAAATTATTAAAGGGGGTGGTGGAGTTTGGGGCGAAACAGTTATGGCAGCTCATCCCAACTTATCGCAGGGCGATGCGCAACAAATTGTTTCATGGATCATGTCACTTTCTAACAAAGAGGCTATTAAAAAATCTTTACCTGCCTCAGGCACTATCGTTCCTTTAGCCAATCAAAAACCCACATCGGTGTTGGTTTTGTCGGCCAGCTATACAGATAAAGGCGGTAATAATATTAAAGCGCTAACAGGTAGCGATGCGGTGTCACTAAAAAGCAATACTGTTTCGTTTACCGGGAACGAAAAACTAAACGGTTTTACCACGATGAAATACGGCGGGGCTAATGTAATGATTCTGCCAGCAGGCGATGGTTGGTTTGCGTTGGATGAGATTGATTTGACAGGAGTGAAATCTTTAAACCTCACCTGCGGCTGGCAGGCACCACCTGCGATTGGATATAGTTTTGAAGCGAGGCTTGATGCACCAGATGGAAAATTATTAGGAAAAGGAACCATGCCTACTCCACAAAAAGGCCAGCGATCTGGTATGGTGAATGTACCCATTGAAGCTGTGGCGGATGGTAAATTTCATTCGGTTTATTTTATGTATAACGGGGAAGGAAAATCGCCGGGAGGCATTATGTCGGTTCAATTTAACGCAAATTAAAAGTGACAATTTTTTGGTGTGTTTGACGTTCAATGGAGGATGTCAAACACATCTTATTTTACAGATTGCGATTTTAATAAAAATAGTCAATTAAAGCAATTGATAAATTGAAACAAAGGATAATGAAGAAAATGTTGTTTTTGTGTGCGTTGGCACTTGGAATATTGAATACAAACGGACAGACAATCGTTACCGGTAGTGTAACTGATGCAGAATTGAATCCTTTGCAAAATGTAAGTGTGCATTTGCTGAATACCAATATAAATACGCTTACCGATAAGCAGGGTAATTTTAGTATACCCGGCATCAGCGACGGCAGTTATACCATCGAATTGTCTTTTGTTGGGTATGCAACAGTTGCTAAGGTTATTGAAGTGGATGGAAAAGAAAAAAGGCCATTCAGTTTTCAACTAAATAATAATTTAGTTCAATTAGGGCCGGTAACTGTTACGGCTGAAAAAAAGGAAGAATTGCTGCAAAATATTCCTTTAAGCATAACTGCAATTTCTTCAAAGCAGGTAGAAGAATACCGGCTTTGGAATGTAAAAGATTTAACAGCCATCGTTCCCAATTTATATTCAGGTAATTCCGGCGATGAAAGAAATGTAATGTCTATACGCGGTATCACTACAACG
>JBGSIG010000333.1:0-1673 GCA_041742655.1 Ferruginibacter sp.
CTTATTGTCTGTCGCATAGGCATTGAAAGCATACTTTTTGGAGCTATCGATAAATTTCGTCTTATAAATAGTCTTGCTAATTAAATTGTTAAACATCTTCTTGTCAATAATTAGCGTATTATAGACTTCATACATTTTGGGCGCATACAAATGCGTTAAATTACAAAAGTATTTTCAGGGGGCTGCATGCGGTGCTCAATCTAGATACCAGTCCATTATTGGCGAAAAGAAAAGGGCTATGCAAAATATGTGTCCAACGCTTATGGGTATTATTTTTTTACTATAATCTTTCCCTGAATTAGTTTGAAGGAAGATTATTAAAGCAATTAGCCAGATAAAAAATATCAAACCCCAGATAAATAAAAGAGGGTTAATAATTACCCAGTAAATTGAATACAATTTTAAGTCCTTAGGGTCAGGATTAGCAAAAGTTGGATTATGCCCTAAGACAAAACAAGCATGAAGGTAAAAAGCTATAACGGATAATAATAAAGCGCATGGAATAATCGCTGATAGTGAAAATACACCTTTGTCAAATTTTCTAACAGAATAAGGAGTCATATTATTAGGTGCTGCGAATTAGTTTGCAGTTGCAGTTATCGAACGTCCTGCCTGGAACCACTGGCCAATTGAAAATATAAAATTGAAGTTAATAACAAAAAGTTAAATTGAAACTCGTCTGTCAGAAAAAAGTACAGCGATGCAAACAGCCGAAGTTCCGATGTCAAGCCTCACTTAGGATGGCAATGTTGCCGTGCGGTCATTCCATAAACTCTTGCAATAATTCATGTTCGAATCTGTCAACTTTAATGCCTACTCTATTTATGACTTTTTCCATATAGCTTAACTTTTCGATTCTAATTTTTTTTCTGCTAATCTCTGATTTCATAAAAATTGCGAAAACGCTAAATAAACATCCAAGTCCTGTTCCTGTTATGTCGGTCTTGGTATTCACCTTCCGCGCCGAAGTCGGAACCATACGCTTTAAATTTTAAGTTATCCTTTTTTATAAACTGCCACTTAAATTTAAGAAGCCCAAAGAAATAATATTTCACGATATGAAAGTGATCGAGTGATACGACGACATTGTCAATGACGAAAATACTCATGCAAACAAGAATTACAGATAAGAAATAACCAAGATTTAAATAACTATTTTTGAAAGCAAAAATGCAAAATGTCAGAAGGTTTATAAAAGATAACCTTAGCAATAAACGTCGATAGCTTTAGAAAATAGATATACTGACAAAAAACTATGGCTTGTTCTGCATAAACTGCAGCAAATTTTTCTTTGCCTTATTCTTTATTTTATTTTGAAAAAAAGAGTTCCAGCCAAATAAGAAGCCGATAGTACCAAAGGCCTGTTTGCTCCATTTATGAACACTAAAGGCATCGCTGTGTTCAATTATTTCGCCTGCGGCAAAGCGCATGTTTGCTTTTATTTTATTCACCACTGTCTTGCCGGTGGCAGAAAAAGTATAAGTGGCCACCCAATCGCAGGTGCAATATTCTTCGTCGAGCGCAACAATATTACCAAAGCTGAGCGAAAAGTTTTTGGCATTTTTACACAACATTTCCCACATGCATTTTGCTTCCTCGCCTTTTAACAATCCAAACACAGGGTCAAAAAAAACAATATCATCGCTATAGCAGTTGTTCATGGCCCGGGCATC
>JBGSIG010000334.1:0-1809 GCA_041742655.1 Ferruginibacter sp.
TTGACGGTAATGCGCCCACAATGGTGCAACTCGCCACCACCAATATCAATTATTTTGATATGCAGGTGGGTTTAAACTACGCTTATTTTCCTACAGAAGATGTATATGTAAATGCAGGCTATTCACTGCTTCATGTAAACCAGCCGAAAGAAACTTTTTTTAGCAGCGATTATGATTCCAGCAGAATATCTATTCGGCACTCGGCTTTTGCAAATGCAATCTTAAAAATAAACGACAGGGTTATCATCAATCCAAATGCCTATTACAGCAACCAGGCCCGGGCCAGCGAAATGGTGTTTGGCATGAATGCCAATTACAATCTTTCTGGCGAAGGCGGCGAAATGCAGTTAATTGCCGGTGTTTATTACAGGGTAGGAGATGCTATAATACCGATGTTGGGTTTCGAGATTAAAAAAATAACTTTTACATTTAGCTACGACGCCACAACGTCGTCATTGAGTAATTTTGATCAGTCATACGGAGCTTCTGAGTTCAGTATAATTAAAAAAGGATTTTACGGTAAAAGTGGCGGCGATACCCGCCAGGTAATATGCCCCAAATTTTAAGGTACTTTATTTTGATTTCGCTGTTCGGAATTTGGATACCCTGTTGTAGTGCTGATTTTTTTTGCCAAATATTCTTGATTACTTTAGAAAGAATAGCCGAGTGAGATAAAAAACTATATGTTATTTGAAAAATTAAAAAATGCGCAATGAAGAAAATTGTTTTGGCATTATTTTTAACAGCCTGTTCCATAACCCTGTTTGCTCAGCAGGATGAAGATGATGAAGAAAAAACGGGCGGATTTAAAAAAGAGAAATTATTTACCGGAGGTGATTTTACTTTATCTTTTTATAATGGCGGATTAGCGATTGGTGTAAGTCCTTTTATTGGTTACAGCATCACCAGTTGGATGGATGCTGCTGTTAGCCTTAATTTTCTTTACCTCAGCCAAAACCAGGGCTACGGCAGCACTTACAAACAAACTAATTTTGGGCCCGGAGCGTTTGTAAGAGTTTTTCCTGTCAACTTTTTGTATTTCCAGGCGCAGTACGAACACAATTTTGTTAGTGCCAAAAATAGTTACCAGGGCGGCATTACCAGCGATTCTTATAAGACAGATGTAAATAGTTTGTTGCTTGGCATTGGCTATGCTGGCGGAAGAAGTGCTTATAACAAATCATATTTTTACATTTCATTGAGTTTCGATGTGCTGGGGATTCCTGGTTCACCCTATGTAGATTATTACGGGCAGTTAATACCTATTATAAAAGCAGGTTATAATATAGCGCTGTTCCAGGGGAGAAATTGATCGCGTTGCTATTCAAAATATTTTTGATTAATTTCTAACACATCAATTTATTATTTCGATATCACTATTTGCCTGTGAATATTTCTTCAGGGTTATTAACTACTGTAAAAGTTTTACTCATGTTGTCGCCATATAAAAAATTTTCCTGAAACATTTTTTTCATGTGCATAAGCAAGCCATCATAAAAACCATCGGTGTTTAAAATAAAAATGTGCTTGTCGTGTATGCTCAATTGATTCCAGGTAAGCATTTCAAATAATTCATCCAATGTACCATAGCCGCCGGGCAAAACAATGGCGGCATCACATTTTTCGTACAGCATGTGTTTACGCACATGCATGGTTTCAACAACTATCAATTCTGTTATGCCCTCGTGCTGGTGCTCCCATTCAGTTAAAACCTGCGGAATGATGCCGATTACTTTTCCTTGTTTTTCTAATACTCCATTGGCCACTGAAGCCATCAAACCTTTATTGCCACCGCCGTAGATAAGGGTT
>JBGSIG010000335.1:0-2938 GCA_041742655.1 Ferruginibacter sp.
TATAGATTTAAAATGAATCCTGCATCGTTATTTAATCAGTTTAATCAGCGTATCAATTCCTACAATCCAATTTTACTTTCAATTAAGTAAGAATTTCTATCATGTGAATTTCTCGCAATCAATTCTCCTAAAAAACCTGCCAAAAATAATTGCGTACCAATTACGATGGATATGATACCTACAAAAAATAAAGGTCTGTCCGTCATATTAAATTGCGAGAAGAAAATTTTGGCAATAAACAAATATATCCAGATACAAGTACCCAAAAAGAAAACAATGCTACCCCATAAGCCAAAAATATGCATTGGCCTTTTTCCAAATTTACCCATAAACATTATGGATGCCAGGTCTAAAAAGCCATTTACAAACCTGCTCCAGCCAAATTTTGTAACACCATATTTCCTTGCCCGGTGCTCTACTACTTTTTCGCCAATTTTTTTAAAGCCAGCCCATTTGGCCAATACCGGAATGTAGCGGTGCATTTCTCCATATACCTCAATACTTTTAACCACCTTAAGTTTATAAGCTTTCAGTCCGCAGTTAAAATCGTGCAGTTTAATGCCACTCGACCGGCTGGCAGCAGCATTGAATAATTTGGAGGGTAAATTTTTAGTAAGCTTGTTATCATAGCGTTTCTTTTTCCAGCCACTTACCATGTCGAAACCGCCATCAATAATCATGTTTCGCAGTTCAGGTATTTCATCAGGGCTATCCTGCATGTCTGCATCCATAGTTATAACCACATCTCCTTTGGCCGATTTAAAACCTTCATTCAGCGCAGCACTTTTGCCATAATTCCGTTGAAATTTTATGCCCCTTATATTATCATTTTTTTTACGCAAACACTCAATCACTTCCCACGAATTGTCATTGCTGCCATCATCAATCATTATCACTTCGTAACTATAATTGCTTGCCATCATCACCCTTTCTATCCATGCAGCTAACTCAGGCAAAGATTCATCTTCGTTAAAAAGTGGCACTATAACAGATACATCCATTGTATAATTTTAATTTTTTGCTGCCATTATTAAATTATGACACCGTGTTATTTTTCTTACTTAAGAAACCTGCAGCAATAACAGTAACTAATGCACCCAATATTAAATATCGGAAGATAGCTGCAGATAACATCATTGGCATAAACATTGTTTTTAATTGTGCCGCATTTTCTTCTATTTCTTTAGGCAAATGATTGCCTTGCGCCAAAAGCATCCTGCTGTTTTCGGCAATTTTATTATCCCTGAATTCCGGATGAAAACTAAAATAAATATAAGCAAACGCAGCCATCAGTAAAGCAACAACCACAAAAGTTTTAAACCCGGCAGAAAAATAGTTAGCAAAACTTTTTTTATCGGTACCCGATTTTGAATAACTTATCAAACTCCAGACAATACCTGCCGTAAATATCGTGTACACCACAAATTGAAAATAACTTTCAACAGGAGCCTTTAATACGTATAAAGAAAACAACGAAGCAAGTATCATAACCGCACCCGTCAGCAATCCTTTTTGGGTTGGAGTGGTTTGCTTCATCTTAATTAAAATAAGTTTTATCGCCGTTGATAATACCGATCACCTTGCCTTTTAAAGATGTGCCGATAAAGGGCGTGTTTCTCGATTTGGAAGCAATCATCTTGTCAGTAAAAACAAATTCGGTCCCAGGGTTAAATAGTGTAAGCGTTGCAGTTACACCTGTTTTAATTTCAGGGATGGGCATGTTGAAAATTTTTCTGGGCGCCACCGATAATTTTTCAACCAAATTTTCAATTGCAGTTTTACTATCCATCATTGACCACATCACACCAAACAAAGTCTCCAAGCCAATCATGCCATTCTTGGCATATTCAAATTCGCAAACTTTTGCATCTGCATTTTGCGGAATATGATGGCTTGCAATAGCATCCGCCTCGTCTTGCAATACGGCCAGTCTTACCGCCATCATATCTTCCCTTTTTCTTAGCGGCGGGTTTACTTTAAGGTTGGTATCATAACCTCTAAGGTCTTCATCGCAGAAAAAAGCGTGATAAGGAGTTACCGAAAAACTCACCGGCAGCCCATCGGCCTTAGCCTTTTTTATCAACTCGATTCCCTTTTTAGTAGATATGCCGGTAAAATGAATTTTAGAGCCGGTATATTTTACCAATTCAATATCACGAGCAATCATCAGCTCTTCAGCAATGGCAGGCTTGCCGGGCAAACCTAATTGCGTACTCACAATTCCTTCGTTCATTAAACCCTGCGGGCTGATGGTTTTATCATCGGCCACTTGTATAATAGTACCGTCGAAGGCCAACACATATTGTAAGGCTTTTAATAATAGTCCTGGTGATTGTATGCTATTGGTGCCATCCGTAAAGGCAATAGCGCCAGTTTGCTGCATATCGTACATTTCCGACAATTCATTCCCAACGGCATTTTTCGAAACGGCTCCCAGCGGGTGAACATTGGTTACAAGCGCTTTAGATTTTTGAATAATATATTCAACCTGCGATTTGGTATCTACAACCGGATTGGTGTTAGGCAACACCAATACATCTGTAAAGCCACCTGCTGCAGCCGCCCTGGCGCCCGTTTCCAGAGTCTCACGGTACTCAAAACCAGGATCACAAAAATGGCTGAAAATATCCATCCAGCCAATGCTTACATGTAAACCGGGTTGTTCAATAACCGTATCAGCTTGCTCTGCAATATGATCTTCAATGAGCTGAATAATGCCATCTTTTATTAAAATATCTTTCTGTAAACCGTTGAGCGGTGAGGAGGATCCGAAAGCACTCGGATGGACGATAATGGCCTGCTTAATTAAAACCTTCATGTATTTAAAGTTGCGCTAAGATACAATATGTTGTGTTTTTAAAATTGAAAATTTCAGTTACATTTGCAGTCCATTTATAGCCCCGGTGGTATTTATGATTTTTTTCGGGACGTAGCGCAG
>JBGSIG010000336.1:0-2022 GCA_041742655.1 Ferruginibacter sp.
CGCACTGAGGATGGTAATGAATACAATAAAATTTAATTTCATAAACGTGAAACCTTATTTGATAAGATATTTGAACAGATATGCAGCAAATATATTCAATACTTCCTTTTCAGTAAAAAAGCATTGTGGAAGGGAACTTAATCAATTATGAATTGCAAGCTGATACGGCCCATCCCTACGAATTATTATAATTGATGTAGGACTTGCTAAAGCCCTTCCCGAGGGGAAGGGTGGAAACAGTGGGCTTCGAATTTTATTGTGAATTAAAATGGAAATTAAAAAACGCCTTAACGCCTTAACGGCAAATTAACCTGGTAAGGGTGGAAACAGCAGCCCATCCTACGAATTTTTATAATTGATGTAGGACTTGCTAAAGCCCTTCCCGAGGGGAAGGGTGGAACCAGTGGGCTTCGCATTTTATCGTGAATTAAAATGGAAATTAAAAAAACGTCTTAGCGACTTAACGGCAAAACAGTGGGCTTCGTATTTTATTGTGAATTAAAATGGAAATTAAAAAACGTCTTAACGCCTTAACGGCAAATTAACCTGGTAAGGATTTTAGAAATCACTTTCTGGCAGGTGCCCCCAGGATTTTTTCCCGAATGAAAAAATTGCGGCCAGAGCGGGACCATTGTAGCCCCATTTGAAATTTTCAACAACATTTGTTTTGATGTTTTGATACCTAAAATTAAGGCCGGTATACCCCAGCGATAAATTCCATTTGTCAGCAAGTTTATAGAGCAATGCAAAATTAGTAGACAGCACCCTGCCCGAATAATCTCCGTCTGTTACCGTAAGATATGAGATATCCATATTCAGCGCAAAGCGATTGCTGAATGCATATCCGCCCCAAATGCCTACATCAGGCAAAGGAGCGGTGAAGCTCACATTATTACTGGCAGAACTGCTGCCGCTATTGCCGGTCAGCGAAATTTCGCTTTTTGTACGAACTATATGAGCACCTATCGACAACCCGACTTCAAAGGTAGGTTTTGACACTATTGCGTAACCATAGGAGAATTGATAAATAGAAGTATTGAAAAAGGAACTGACAGACGCATTTATCGGATAAATAGTGCCCTCAAAAGAAATATCTTTTTTTAGTATAGTGTTTGAACTACGGTTGATATTATAATAACTAATTGCAAAACGAGATCGGCGGGAGATGCGCCATTCTGCACTGGCTAAAAAAGTACCTATAGTTTTATTAAAGCCAACATCTTTTTCTAAATTAATAGGTGTACCGGGGTCACCGGTAATACCCACCTGGATGTCGGTGTTATTAACCACGTAAAAAAAACCGGCGGAAATTTTAAACCGCTCCACAAACCAGGGCGCTATTTTTTTATCCGATAAAACGGAATCGGAACTTTGGGAATACCCAAAAGAAATACTAAACAGAAGACTTACAAAAAACACCAATTTTTTCATACAAAAAATTATTCTACGATGAGCACAATATTTTTTCCCATCATGTTAAACAGTTAGGTGATGAAGATATAATTTTTTGCGTGATTCAGTCAACAACAGTTGTTTACTATTTTTACACATTCAATAAAATAGGATGTATGATGCTTTAAAAGGTTGGGCTGTTCCAGAACGCCCCCGTCCGATCTCCGACCAACGGGTACCTGACGCTCTTTGTCTAAATGTACTGTAAAATGTGTCCGTATTTTAAAATCATCGGTTCCTTTATAATAATATTTTTGGGCCGAATTATATTTTGCATGATTGTAATTTAGAGAAAAATAATCACAGCACCTTATAGAAGTTCGCCGCTTGCCGGAGGCCTGGCGGCGGGTAAAAAGTTAAACTACGCACATCGCCGAAATTTTGCTGTCATCCCGGGGAACGAGGGATCTGCACATGCGTGCTGCAGCTAATGTGATAAAAATTTTTGCACACTTATAAACTTTACGTTCAACAATGCCCAACAGATCCCTCGTTCCCCGGGATGGCAGTCTTTGGGGGCTGTTGTTGGTAGCATGGACTTTTTACTTTTTTCAACAATTGTTTTGCGTT
>JBGSIG010000337.1:0-6613 GCA_041742655.1 Ferruginibacter sp.
TGATTTACCCACCAGGTGAAATTCATCAATAGTTTTTGGAAAGACCTTTCAAGGAAGTCCCAGTCCGAAACGCCTGTTTTTTTCTTATCTGCTTCATAAACATACCAAACCCCCCAGGCATGTACGGGTGGGTTGACATCGCTGAAATTCCATTCGTATGCGGGAATTTGGCCGTTGGGATGCATGTAATATTCACGCAGTACAACCAGTAGCTGTTGTTTGGCAAAGTCCGGATCTACATGTACAAAAGAAGCTGCATGAAAAGCTAAATCCCAAGCCGCAAACCATGGGTATTCCCACTTATCTGGCATGGAAATAATATTGCGGCAGGTGAGGTGCTGCCAGTCGTAGTTTCGCTTATAATGCCGGTTCGGGGGTATTTCATTGGGTTCGCCAAATAGCCATTTAAACACATCAAGGTAATAGAATTGCTTTGTCCACAGCAAGCCGCTTACCGATCTGCGCAGCAAATCCTTATGTACCCGTGACAATTTTTTAGGCGTTAGCTGATGATAAAATTGATCTGTTTCTAACTGGCGTTTTGCAAAGATTTTATCAAAGTCTGCCCATGGTTCTTCCAACTTATTTTTGGTTAGCCTTATTTTAAAAACTTTTGATGCGCCGGGCTTTATGTTTTCAGTGAGCCAAATAGCTGACTTGGTTCCTTGCTTTTTAGGGTTAACAGAATTCCTGTTATCAACTACGTAATCATTGATGCCATCTTTTACAAAAAGGGATTCGTTCGGCCGGTTATACATCCGGTGGTTATTGGTTTCATTGTCGCAAAACAACTGCTCACCGCCTTCATGATAAAGAAAAAAACTACCATTGCGTGCCGACCTTGTTTGCAGGCAATTGGCGGCGATCGAAGAAATTTCGGGCTTTGTAAACCGGGGATTGTGCTTCCAAAAGTTGCGAAACCAGCAATGAGGCAGTACATGTATCGTGGCGGCCTCAGGCCCACGGTTGTGCACAGTTACTTTCATCAGTATATCATTGATTTCATCTTTCGCATACTCGATGTAGCAATCAAAATAGCGGTCGTTATCGAAAATGCCGGTGTCGAGTATTTCAAATTCGGGGCTTAAGCGGTCACTTTTGTTTTGCTTTACCAAATCCATATACGGAAAAGCCTGTTGCGGATACTTATACAAAAAGCGGCAATAAGAATGAGTAGGTGACGAATCAAGGTGAAAATAAAGTTCTTTCACATCCTCACCGTGGTTGCCTTCTCCATTGGTAAGCCCGAAAAGACGTTCTTTTAGTATGGCATCTTTTCCGTTCCAAAATGCAGGAGCAAGGCATAGTATCTGGTCACCATCGCAAAAACCTGCAATTGCGTCTTCGCCCCATCGATATGCATAGCTTCTGGCAAGATCGTGGTTAATGTAGTTCCAGGTATTTCCTTCAGGGCTGTAGTCTTCTCTAACCGTACCCCACTGGCGTTCCGAAATATAGGGGCCCCACTTTTTCCAGTTCCTGTTATTGGATGAATTCGTCAACCGTTCATTTTCTAAACTGCCCATCTTGCCTGCTTAAATTTAATAATGTATCGTTTATTCCTATATTTTGAACATAAATATATCCTATTCATCCATTTTTGCAACATTTTATTTATAGTAATATAAATTTTCACACAGGAGTAGGTAAAAAGACATGTAGGAAGGGTTGTGAGGAGTATTGTGTTAATAATCGTCGGGGAAATTAAAGCAGGTAAAAACTTACCGAACATTGTTTAAAAGCACTTCATCGCTAAATTATTTATTCGTCCTTGTAAGTAAATTTCGGTAGGGATAAATCGTAATAAACAGCCAGTAACCTCACGGTAAGGCCGGTAAAACATGCTATAACGGTAGCATAATGAAATTCGTTTCCCAAAAAATGCCGGGCAATTAAATAAACCGCACCTGTAAGAAGCGATGCGCTTGCATATATTTCTTTTCTTAAAATTAAAGGAATGTCATTACATAAAATGTCACGCATAATACCCCCGGCGCAACCTGTTATCATACCACTCATTATAATTATAATAGGCGACATGTTCAATTGCTGGGCAAGCTGACATCCGAGTATGGTAAATACCACCAACCCAATTGCATCCAGTAGTAAAAAAAGTTTTTTAAATTTTGCCAATTGTTTTGCAATAAAGGTGGTTAAGATGGCTGCTGCTGCAGTTATTACCAGGTAGAAGGGATGTTCTATCCATGTCATTGGGTAATGGCCTAACAATATATTGCGTATGGTACCACCTCCAAGGGCTGTAACCCAGGCAATAATTAAAACGCCTACATAATCCATATCTCTTCTTCCTGCCGAAAATGCCGCCGTCATTGCTTCCGCAACAATAGCAACTACGTATAAAAAATGAAGCATAACGATAAACTGATATTTTGAAGAAAGTTTTTATACATCCATAGCATCAAATACAAGTACTTTGCTCCACAAATGGCCGTAGTTTTTTATAAAAGCCTGGTGTATTGGATGATCCTGGTATATTTTCTGGCCAGCTTCATCATCAAAAAACATTAATTCAGATACCTGCCAACTTGTATCTACTACTTCTCTTTTTTCTGTACTGGCCAATACTCCTACATGTATCTGCCGGATGCTTTCAATTGCCCCCAATGTTTTTACTCCTTCCACTAACTTATCCCTGTCTTCGGTGGAATCAGGGTTCTTTAGCCAAAAAAATACATGATGTATCAATACCTTTTTATCTTTTGAGTTATTTAACGGAAGGGCAGTAGCAGCAGTACCTGCTGCCATGGCGGCGGCAGTAGTTAAAAATTTTCTTCTCATAATTTTTGTCATGATTATTTGTTTTAGATAAAAGTACATTACAAATCGTTACTGTGTAATCGTAACCTTTTATTATTTTCAGCTGATTATAAAATTCTTCTTTCGGTTTTTTTCTTTCCTTGCCAATACTTTGTAATATGCAAAGATTAACGAGATAAATAATAATGCTGATAGATAGTATTGAAGTTAAGGTGCAATCAAAAGTTTATTAAACCGTACATGCATTACCCGACCTGCATTAACCTCAAACCCTAATATTTTACCATTGCCGTTTCGCAGCATCATCAGGTGATTCATCCACCAGGTATTATTTTGTAAGTGGTCGCGGTTGAGCAAGCTGAGTTTAGCATCAGGGTATTTTGCGTTGGTTAATATCAACTGGTGATCTTTAAGAATTATGCCATAACTGCAATCCAGTTCAGGACAATAATAGGTGCCGGTATATGTTTTTAATGTTTCATCGGAGGCAATTACCTTTTCATACTTTTTAAGTTTAAACACCTGGTCTGGTGTTATTATTTTAACAAGGGTATCTTTTCCTTTTATTGTAAAAAAAAATTGCTGTTCACTATTATTAAGCGAATAAAAAGAATCTTTTGAATTTTTTGCGACTTGCGTGTTTTGGTTATTGCCGAACACAAACAGCTTCTGATTTTGGATATAAACACGATATGAACTTCCGGCTTCACTCATATAATTGCCCACAAACTTTTTCATCGCGATGGTGTCTTTTAAAATAGCAACACTATCAGCCACCTGCATATTTTTAGCCGTTTCTTTTTTCTTTGTCGTGTCGTTGATAAAGATGCCGGCCATGTCGTAAATTTTCCCATACACATTCATTTCACCCACATTACTTAAAATGATAAATCCCATTTTACAATCGGGGAAAATGGATACTTGTGTTCTAAAACCTGCATCAGCGCCATTGTGCGAATATTGCTTCCATCCTCTAAAATTATCAACAGCAATACCTGCAGCATAACTCAGTTGCTTGCCGCTATTAAGTATGGCATTTTGGGTGAGCAATGCAACCGTTTTTTGATCGGTTTGTTTAGGACCATAAAAATGCATTACCCATTTGCTGAGGTCATCAACATTACTGAAAAGGCTAGTGGCACCTACGGTGGAATAACTTAAAATACTATTGGCAAACTTTGTACCGGTGAAGCGGTCATAAGATTGAGATCGGTTTTTTACAATTGCTCTATAGTCATCATGAAAATGAGTATTGCTCATTCCCAGCGGTTTGAAAATTGCGGAATCGGTAAAATTTTTGAGCGATTGCCCGCTTACTGATTTTACAATTTCTGCAAGCATTGTAAAGCCGCTGTTGGAGTAACTGTATTGATCGCCTGGCTTAAAATTAAGCGCTTGTTGTTTGCTTAGTATTTTTATTACCTGGTCCTGTGTAATCACATCATCTAACCTGGTGCCGGCAATGGCCAGCAACTGCCATTGATCCCTGATGCCACTGGTATGGTTCAGCAAATTGCGAACGGTGATTTTTTCTTTCAGGTCGGGAAACCATGGAAGGTATTGATGTATATCATCATCAATATTTAATTTTCCTTGCTGCTGCAATAATAGTATAGCATAAGCTGTAAACTGCTTGGACACGGACGCCAGGTGAAAGATCGTTTCGGGAGTGTTTGGGATATCATATTCAAGATTGGCCATGCCATAGCCTTTAGCATATATAAGTGTATCGTTTCGCACAATGCCAATGGCACAACCGGGGCTGAATTGATTATCCCATTTTAAAAAAAGGCTGTCTATTTTTTTAGCTACTGCATCAGGTATTGGTTGACCATGTGTTGCAAGTACACTAAGAAAAATAAAACAGCCTGTAACTAATGACTTAGAGAACGCCTTCATGCTGGTAAACATTTAATAATGCAATTTACAATTGTTGCATTGATAAGTAGGTTTACACCAGCGATACTTTATTCCTTGTCCAGCGTTTGCTTCTTTTCTATCCAGTAAGAAGTAATTAAACCTAATCCTCCAAAAATACCTAGTAATGAAAAGTACATTACTGGGTTATCGTCACCTAGGTGCAAAACATAATTGCTCATTAAATAGGCAAGGAATATTCCGATTCCGCCACCCACCATCAGTAAGCCCCATTTAAGGTTGCGGTAGGGAGCAGGCCGGTTGGTAAATTCCCTTGGGTTCATTCCTTTTTCAACGAGCGACATGTTTTCGCGATTTCTCAGGTAGAAGAGGCCAAAGATCAATGCAAAGGCACTAATAAAAACAAAGGCTACAAAAAATTCGGTTTGCATAATTTCAATTTTAGTTTTATAACATATTTGCACCTATGACAACAACGGAGTTCAACAGGTTACAGTCTTACAGCTTTATTTTAAAATAAAGCCGATGGGAATTCTGAAATGCCCTTTCGGAAAAATTGGGTGCCTTCAAAGCTATTCCACTACTGAATCAAGAGTATTTGCAGTCTTGATACCTAAATTGGGTGCATAAATTGCAAATCCGGTTAGTATTAAAGTAAATTTCTTTTAACCTTTATATAAATTATTTGTAACCTGCAGTTTACAGGCAGCGTCAAACTGGTAGTTATGCATACTGGCCCATCGGATCAAGACGCCATCACCAGGACATTACAGGGTGATCAAAACGCTTACGGGGTATTGGTTACCCGTTACCAGAGTTTTGTGTTTACCATTGCCATGCGGTATACCGCCAATAGAGAAGATGCTGAGGATATTGCTCAACATGCATTTATTAAAGCCTACCGTTGTCTGAATGATTACAGGGGCGACGCAAAATTCAGTACCTGGCTTTATACCATCGTTACTTCTTTATGCCTTACTTTTCTGAGAAAAAAGAAATTGCCTGTTCATGCTATTTCCGCAGAAGGTATGGCTGAATTGACTGATACATTGGACGGGGGCTTACTGGCAAACAGGATAGAAGAAAAATCAACCATTAAAATGGTGAATGATGCAATTGCCTTGTTAAACCCGGATGATGCAAAAGTGTTGACGTTGTTTTATAAGGGAGAACAATCGCTGGAAGAAATTGGAAAAATTATGGGCATTGAAGCCAATAACGCTAAAATAAAACTGCATCGTGCAAGGCTGCGGCTAAAAGAGAAAATGCAACGGTATTTTGCGGCAGAATTAAAAGAATATAATCATTCATAAAACTTAATTTTATGACAATGCAACAAATGGAAGAACAGCTTTGGAATTATATTGACGGCACAGCAGGCCAAAAGGAAATTTTGTTGGTAGAGCGTATGATTACTACCGACCCGGTTTGGAAGCAGCAATACAACCAGTTGCTCGAGTTAAATCAGTTGCTTGCAAAGGATATGCAGCTGGAAGAACCTTCCATGCGGTTTAGTAAAAATGTTATGGAGCAAATCAACGGCTTACAACCTGCAAGGCCAACGGTTCAGTACATCAACAAAAATATCATCCGTGGTATTGCTGCCATTTTTATTTTGACCATCGGGGCATTTCTCGTTTATGGTTTCGCAAATATTCAGTGGACTGCAAAAGGCTCCGGGGTTTTAATTCCTCTTGATTTTAAAAAAGAATATGCTGATACCTTCAATGTAAACTGGCACATAAGCAATACCTGGATTAATATAATAGTGATGGTAAATGTTTTTTTAGGGCTGATGCTGTTAGATGCGTCGCTAAGACGAAAAAAGAAGGAGCCGTCAGGCCATAAAATTACCAACAGTTAACGTTACCAAACGATTACACACCTTTTACATTTTGTCCCATTGGCTTTTCAATGGGATTTTTGTTTTTATTTGACAAAGATTGGGCTAATACTT
>JBGSIG010000338.1:0-1629 GCA_041742655.1 Ferruginibacter sp.
CATTAAAAACAAATATAACTGCTGTTAGAATATTGCAAGCAGCAACCGAATCTGCTAAAACAGGAAAAACGGTTTACTTAAAGAATAATTGATTAGAAAGATGGACATTGATTTTTGCCGTTAAGACGTTAAGACTTTTTGTGTTCCTAAAAGCCTTAACGGCTATTTACTATTTCTGAGCACAGTCGCTATTACTGCCCATAAGCGTCAAAGCAAAGTGACAGCCGATTACTCCGGATTTTAAATGCTCCCCACGAGATGATAATAACCGAAATAGCTATTTATTTCTTATCCTTTACCCTGATATACTTTTCCACAATAACCTGGTCTATGCCGAGCTTCTCCAATTTTTCAATGCCTGTTTGCACCAGTGTGTCGTTGCTGATATTCACTTTAAATTTAAAAGAATGCCCTTCCCATTCCCTGGCTGTACAGTAATCCAACTGTTCTGTGTAAGTGCTGTCAACCAACGAATAAGTGCCGCCGCCTGAACTATAAATCGCAGAATCTTTTCCTTTGTTCAAATCATGTTTCAAAAATGCGAAATGGCTTTCGTTAATGATCTTAATCATTTTTTGATCCTTTGTATAATCGGTAAAGGCCGTATCATTTTTTACGATTATTTCACCTGAAAATAACTGCCATGTGCCTTGAATAGGCATACCAGATTCTACAGGTATTTCATTGTCGTTTGCTGAATGGCAGGAAAAGAGTGTCATTACAGTTATTGAAAATACGGTAGTTAATTTCATGTGCATATTTTTCCGGTTAAGGAATCAAGATACTAAAAGTTGCGGGCTAATTTGAAGAATTACAACCGGTGCTTAATAAAAAGTTATTAATTAGTTCATATAGGAAGGTCACCACTTAACCATAAAGGTCTATTTTTGCAGCTTATTAACATTCGCTTAACCATGAGGAATGTTTGTACATATTTATTAAAATAATCTCTAAAAAAGATCACCATGCTTAAAAGTTTTTCAATCCTGATTTCCTCAGGTTTAATGTTGGCATCTTGTAACAATTCAACTGACAGTACTACAACTGTCGCCACTGAAACGCCAGATTCTGCGACTGCCACTACAGTAATAGCAGTAGAGGAGGTTTACACGCTGCCTCCAATAGAAGAAAAAAAAGTAGCGAATGTGCATATGAACAAGAAGCACCACGCTGCTAAGAAGGAAGGCAAACCAACAGAGACTGTAGATGCTGAACCAACTTTTGAAACGGTAAACGTTGATGTATTGATAGCTGCACTTCAGGAGTCTGACACCCTTTTAGTAGTATTACCCCCGCCCCCGCCTGTGGTAGTCGTTGTTGATACTGTCACCGTAACAAAATCTGCAAAGGTTCTTAACCAGGATCAAACGGTGGTTGCAATAGGCAAAAAGAATAGCAAAAATTCTTCAATGGAAGTAATCAGTGATCCCAATAATCCAAATGTAGTTTCTCAGATTCGTTACACTGCTAAAGGACATACGGATGTTTATAACGTGGAGGCTGGCATGAGTAATAAAGACGTAAGAAGGCTTCGCCGCGACATGAGGTATATGAAAAGGAATGGTAAAACTTACATGTATTCTGATGATTCAAATGTAATGTACGAGATGAGGCAACTGATTCCTTAAC
>JBGSIG010000339.1:0-3981 GCA_041742655.1 Ferruginibacter sp.
CCTCCTTTAATTTTTTCACTTTTCATAACTCAATATTCATCGCCTGTCGTCAGACGATTTATTATTCCTTTTGGAGCTTTTTTAATGACTTTAATTAAAAAGTATATCGTGCAGCTATTCCCCCAAAATCCGCCATAAATCCGTGATACCGCTCGTTTCCAAAATCAAAAGACGGTTGCCAGTCTACAGAAAGGTTAAGTGGAATATTATTAAATTTATAATCCAGGCCTATCACGCCGTCTAAACCTGCAGATAGATAACTTCCCTTGCCGTCCCTGACATCATTATAGTACTTGTCATTATAAAATCCTATGTGGGCACCGGGTCCGACATACCATTTTAAGCCAGGAGCATTTGGTATATCCCAATAAAATTCATATAGCCCTGTTAATCTTCCACCCCTTTCCCATGCGTATCCCAATACTTCTAATGCAGCATTTTTTTGAACAAAATGCTTTAAGGTAATGGCAGCTCCGCCAGAGCCGGGATATACTTTAACGCCTAATGCGGTAATATAATTTGAAGAATTGAAAGAGCTGCTTTTTTGCGCAGTAACATTTGTACTGGCAAGAAAGAAAAGAATGATACTTACTAAAATGGTTTTTTTCATCTCATTTTTTAAATTTGATTCAGACCTACTTCTGAAAAATCATGCCAAAGCATAGGCAAACAGATTTGCTCATGTATTTAGCTGCTTAGCTGTACAATTCCTCCTTTAATGCTTTCACCCTGTCATCGGCCAAATATTCATCGTAGGTCATCAGGCGATCAATCATTCCTTTTGGGGTTATTTCAATGATCCTGTTGGCAACCGTATCCATAAACTGGTGATCGTGCGTTGTGAGCAATACTACACCGGGAAAAGTTAGCATGCCATCATTAAAAGCAGTGATACTTTCCAGGTCGAGGTGATTGGTTGGCTCATCTAAAATTACCAAATTGGGGTTTTGCAGCATCATCTTGCTGACCATACACCTCACTTTCTCCCCTCCGCTCAACACATTTATTTTTTTCATAATCTCATCGCCGCTAAATAGCATCTTACCTAAAAAGCCACGTAAAAAATCTTCATCAACATCTTTTGTTTGCGGCGGCACAAACTGGCGCAACCAGTCCATCAGGTTTAAACTGCCCGTAAAAAACTCTGTGTTGTCGTTGGGTAAATATGCAGACGTGATGGTAGTGCCCCATTCAAAATTTCCTTTGTCGGGTTGCATTTTGCCATTAATAATTTCAAAAAATGCCGTTAGCGCCACATGATCGCGGCTTAAAAAAGCAATCTTCTGGCCTTTCATAATATCAAAAGTAATGTCTGAAAACAACACCCTTCCGTCAATAGATTTGGCTAATTTTTCTACATTCAAAATCTGGTTGCCCACTTCTCTCTCGGGCTTAAAAATAATGCCGGGATATTTCCTGTTGCTTGGCGTAATATCTTCAAAAACCAATTTATCCAACGCCTTTTTACGGCTTGTAGCCTGCTTGCTTTTTGATGCATTTGCGCTAAATCGGGCAATAAATTCCAACAAATCTTTCTTTTTTTCCTCCTGCTTTTTGTTCTTGTCGCTCGCCTGCCGTGCAGCCAGTTGAGAGCTCTCGTACCAAAAAGAATAGTTACCAGTATATACTTTTATTTTTTGCTTATCAACATCTGCTACGTGGGTACACACCGCATCTAAAAAGTGACGATCGTGACTCACTACCAATACAATGTTCTGGTAATCGGCCAAAAAATTCTCGAGCCAGCTAATGGTTTCCACATCCAGGTTATTGGTAGGCTCATCCAGTAATAAAATATCCGGATTGCCAAATAAAGCCTGTGCCAACAGCACCCTGACTTTAATATTACCACCAATATCCTTCATCAGCATCTGGTGCATTTCTTCCTTTACGCCAAGTTCATTTAAAAATTGTGCCGCATCGCTTTCTGCTGTGTAGCCGCCCATTTCGCCAAATTCATGCTCCAGTTCACCAGCCTTCATTCCGTCTGCCTCAGTAAAATCTTCCTTTAAATAAATGGCGTCTTTTTCCAACATAAGGTTCCACATTTTCTGATGCCCCATCATTACGGTATGCAATACCGATACCTCGTCAAATCCAAACTGATCCTGCCTTAACACGGCCATCCGTTCGCCCGGTGTAATACTTACCGTGCCTTTGTTAGGCTCAATTTCGCCACTTAATATTTTTAAAAAGGTAGATTTCCCTGCACCATTGGCACCAATAACGCCATAGCAGTTGCCCTTGGTAAAGGAAATATTAACCTCATCGAACAATACCCTTTTTGCCATAGGCAAGGGTTACATTATTTACACTTATCATAACTTTAAAATGGGCGCAAAGGTATATAATAATGGATAATTGATAACAGATAAATGGATAATGAAAGGCATTTATTTTGGTCCGGGCTATAGTTTCAAGAGCTTCATTCTTACGCCTGCTTGCCGGCAAAGGCAGACCGCCCTCTTTAATTTGCCGTTAAGACGTTTTTATTTCTTTAGTACCTCAGCGGCCCAACTTATTAATGGCTCTTTACAATTTCTTTCAGCCTAGCCGGTGCCTCACGGGTATTAAATCGTGCGACATCCGATGGCTCGGACTTTAAATTCACCCGGTTAACATAACATCAAACCATATTCTTCCATTTCATTATTTTTGCTGCATGTCTATCCTAAATACAATTAAAACAAATACCGCTGCAGCTTTATCGCTTTTATATAATCATGACTATACTGAAAAAGATTTTCAGATAAACAAAACCAAACCCGAGTTTGAAGGAGATTATACCATAGTAATGTACGGCGTAATTAAAAAATTAAAGCTGGATTATGAAGTAATCGGTGACGCACTTGGTGGGTACCTTGTCAGCAACTATCCTGAATTATTCAGCTCCTTCAATATCATCAAGGGGTTTTTAAATATGTCTGTCAACGAGAATTACTGGATTGAATTGCTGGAAGAAAACTACGCCAACCCCGATTATGGCAAAAAAGAAAGCAATGGTAAAAAAGTGATGGTAGAATATGCATCGCCCAATACCAATAAACCACTGCACCTTGGCCATTTAAGGAATATATTTTTAGGATGGAGTATGGTCGAAATTTATAAAGCCAACGGCTATGATGTTGTAAAAACCTGTATTGTAAATGACCGCGGTATACATATTTGCAAAAGCATGATTGCATGGCAGAAATATGCTAACGGTGCAACACCGCAATCAACAGGAACGAAAGGCGATCATTTGGTGGGAGATTATTATGTACGTTTTGAAACGGACCTTAAAGCCCAAACCGAAATACTGATCAATAAAATTAAACTGGCTGATGTATGTGACTTTGAAGGCCCTAACCTGGAAAAACTGGATAAATTATTAATTGCTTTAACCAAATTAGATGAAATAAAAGATGAAGAAAAAATTGCCAAACTACATGCCGAGATAAAAGAATTAGCCCGAAACAATACGCAAATAATGGGCGAAGCAAAACAAATGCTGCTTGATTGGGAAGAAGGTAAACCGGAAGTAATTGACTTATGGAAAAAAATGAATGGCTGGGTGTACGAAGGCTTTGACAGCACTTACAAAAAAATAGGTGCTGATTTTGACAAAATATATTATGAAAGCAATACCTACCTATTAGGGAAAAATATTGTACAGCAGGGGCTTGATAAAAAAGTATTTTTTAAAAAAGAAGATGGCAGTATATGGATTGACCTTACCGCTGATGGACTGGATGAAAAACTGGTGCAGCGTAAAGATGGAACCAGTGTGTATATAACGCAGGATATTGGCCTTGCCTTGCAAAAATATGAAGAGTACAATATTGACAGCAGCATCTACGTAATTGGCAACGAGCAAAATTACCATATGAAAGTGCTACAGTTAATCTGCCAAAAATTAGGCATGCCCAATGCTGATAATATTTTTCATTTGCTACCACACCAAACTCGAATGGTCATTGGAGTGTAAATACCAAGTGTAAA
>JBGSIG010000340.1:0-1823 GCA_041742655.1 Ferruginibacter sp.
AAGGGTATATTGATGAAAAGAAGAGAACAGGTGAAATAAAAATTACTTCAAAAACAGAACAAGGCATTCGCAAAAAAAGTCTCGAGGAAATTTTTGGCAAGCTTAAAAAAACAAAGCAAGGCAATCACCAAACATTTAAGCCGGGTGGTGGTGACGAAATAAATCCGGAAACAAGGCCCTTTCAATTTGGCGATACACTGGAACAAATTGATTTTACGGCTTCCATCCGCAATGCACAAATAAACCACGGGGCAGAAAGTTTCAGGTTGCATGAAGATGACCTTGAAATAAGAGAAACAGATTTTAAATCGCAGACTTCCACCGTCTTGATGATCGATATTTCTCATTCAATGATTTTGTATGGAGAAGACAGGATAACGCCTGCAAAAAAAGTGGCCATGGCCTTGAGTGAATTGATACAAACAAAATACCCGAAAGATACTTTGGACATTGTGGTTTTCGGCAATGATGCCTGGACAATCGAGGTAAAAGACCTGCCTTATCTGCAGGTTGGCCCTTACCATACCAACACGGTTGCTGGGGTAGAACTAGCGATGGATCTTTTGCGCAAAAGAAGAAACCCAAACAAACAAATTTTTATGATAACAGATGGCAAACCCACCTGTTTAAAGGTGGGTACAAAATATTATAAAAATAGTTTTGGTGTAGATAGAAAAATTTTAAACCGTTGCATGAGCCTTGCTACACAATGTAAAAAATTGAAGATCCCCATCACCACATTTATGATAGCCTCTGACCCTTACCTGCAAAAATTTGTGCAGGAATTTACAGAAACAAATAATGGCAAGGCGTTCTTCGCCTCGCTCGATAAACTGGGTGCATTTATGTTTAAAGATTTTGAAAGTGGCAAAAGAAAAACCGTTTATTAGTTTTTGCCGGGAAGTCGGTAAGGCGTTAACCAATTTAAACAATGTATACTCTTACTGATACTGAAGAATTTCTTTGTGCGGGGATTGTTGACTGCGCTTTTTAAAGTTCATAAACAACTTGGCCCCGGTTTGCTGGAAAAAATTTATGAGGCTTGCTTTTGTTACGAGTTAAGTAAAAAAGAAATTCCGTATAAAAGACAAGTTAAATTACCCATATTTTATGATGGATTAGAATTTGACGAAGGCTTGCAATTAGACGTTTTGGTGGATGAAAAAATCATTTGTGAAATTAAAGCAGTTGATGTAGTTAATCCACTTTGGCAGGCGCAAGTGCTCAGTCATTTAAAATTAACAAAATTGCATGTTGGCTTTATTCTAAATTTCAATGTCCCAATAATTAAAAATGGAATTAGAAGATACTCAATACAATAAAAATATCTTTATTTCCTCAAAAAAAGTTCTCAATAAAAATCAATAAAAAACGTCTTAACGACTTACCGGCAAAATGGATAACAAAATAAAAACACTCGGCGAATTAAAGAAAAGTGGTTACATTTCTAAAAGCATCAAGGATGAAATACGTACTAACCTGATCAAAAAAATTAAGGCAAAAGAAAATGCATTTCCCGGCATTTTAGGGTACGAAGACTCCGTAATCCCAGATACAGAAAGGGCACTTTTATCCCGGCACAACATATTATTTCTCGGCCTTAGGGGCCAGGCTAAAACACGTATGGCTAGGCAAATGACAGAGTTACTGGACGAGTACATACCTGTAGTTTCTGGCAGCGAAATCAATGACGATCCTTTAAAACCAATCTCACGTTATGCACTGGACCTGATTGACGAACATGGCGACAGCACACCCATCAGTTGGCTACACCGAAGCCAGCGGTATGGTGAAAAACTGGCTACCCCCGATGTAAGTGTAGC
>JBGSIG010000341.1:0-2045 GCA_041742655.1 Ferruginibacter sp.
AATAGTTCAAAAAACAGGAACATCCATCGTTCTTTAATTTTGGCAACATTGGCAATAAAAAACGACATTTCGATACTTGTAAATAACAGCAGCAACGCTATTACCAAAAATTTATTCCACTTTAATCTATACAGTAAAAAATGAGCCAGTAGAAAAGTGGTCATCATCATTGTAATGGTGATGGAAAACCCATAGGCAGCTTCCATATGTGTTGAAGACTGGAAGTATACGATCATTAAAATACAGCCTACCCATAAAATATTATTTACGCTCGGAATATAAATTTGCCCTTTCATCTCCGTGGGCTGCCTAACTGCAATCCTCGGCCAGAAATTCAGGTTCATACCCTCACTGATAAGTGTAAAGCTTCCACTGATCATAGCCTGCGATGCAATGATAGCAGCCATTGTGGCAATGATAATACCAGGTATCAAAAACCATTGCGGCATAATTTCGAAGAACGGGTTACGGCCATCAAGGAATGAATTGGGGCCAAGGTTCATTATCCATGCAGCCTGCCCCATGTAATTAATCATTAAACATGCTTTTACACCTGCCCAGGTGAGCCGGATATTTTTTTTGCCACAGTGACCGAGGTCTGAGTATAGTGCTTCGGCACCTGTAGTTGCTAAGAATACTGCACCCAACAGCCAAAATCCATGAGGATATTGGGTTAAAAATCGGTATGCATAAATTGGGTTAAGTGATTTAATTATGGCGGGATGATGGGTAATCTGTATGATACCGAGGGTTGCAAGCATGGTGAACCAAACTAGCATAGCCGGGCCGAATGTAGAGCCCACTTTGTGTGTTCCAAAACGCTGGAAAAAGAATAAACCAGATAAAATAACAATAACGATCGGCACTGTGGGCAGGTGTTCCCAACCTTTAATTATTGTTAATCCTTCTACAGCAGAAGCTACAGAAATAGGTGGTGTAATAATGCCATCTGCCAACAATGTGGTAGCGCCCAGTATGGTTGGTATTACCATATATTTTCCATACCTGCGTACTAAAGCATAAAGCGAAAAAATGCCGCCTTCACCGTGATTGTCTGCTTTTAAAGTGAGGTATATATATTTAAAAGTGGTAAGAAAAGTAATTGTCCAGAACACACACGAAATTCCGCCATAAACAAGTATTTCAGTTATGTGACGGTCGCCAATAATTGCCTTTAAAACATACAGCGGACTGGTACCGATATCGCCATAAATAATACCTAATGCTACTAAAAGTGTGGCTGCGGTCACTTTATTACTAATTCCATTTTTCAACTTTTCCATTCAAATAGTTTTATAATGCAAAATTGCTTTGAATGGTATTGGTAAAATGTAAAACTGTAACTTGATTGTATAAAGAAATTATAAAGACATTGTTGTTACAGGTGCTAAGTGAACCGGTAACCTACGCCACTTTCGGTAATAATATGCTTTGGCTGGTTAGGATTATCTTCTATTTTTTTGCGAAGCGTGCCTACGAAGACTCTTAAATATTGTGTCTCGGTTTGAAACCCTACACCCCAAATTTCTTTTAAAATAAATTGATGAGTCAACACCCTTCCTTCATTTCTTGCAAAAAGCGAAAGCAGATTAAATTCAGTTGAAGTAAGTTTTAGTGATTCACCATTTTTCTTTATGGTTCTTGCAGCAAGATCAATTTGTAAATTGTCAAAATCAATCATATTGCTGTTATCATCCGTAAGATTTCTACGGATAGCGGAGCGGATACGGGCTAGTAATTCAGCGCTGCGAAATGGTTTGGTAAGGTAATCTGTGGCGCCATTATCCAATGCAGATACAATATCTGTTTCACTGTTTTGAACAGAAAGTATGATAATTGATTTGTTATACCAGCTGCGCAATTCCTTCAAAATTTCGTGCCCGCTTTTGCCTGGTAAACCAATGTCTAATAATATTAATTCCGGTGGGTGATTGGCTGCCATTATTATTCCTTCGCTCCCGGTCTCTGCCTGCAATACTTTATAATCGTTGCTTTCCAAAGTTATTTGCAGCAACTTGCGTATTTGAGGTTCGTCGTCTATGATT
>JBGSIG010000342.1:0-4108 GCA_041742655.1 Ferruginibacter sp.
AATCATTTCTGTATAATCTTCCAATGCTGGGCACCTGCTGTTTATTTCGGTTTAGAAAAACAGAAGTGTTGTCACCGTTAGAGGCTTCGTTTACCGTCAGGTACATGTCTAGATCGCCATCGTTATCGTAATCAAAAAAACTCGCCATGGTGGATTGAACGTGAATATCAAGCCCGTATTCAGCGGCCATATCCTTAAAATGCGGTATACCATCAGCATCCACTCCCTGGTTGAGATATAAGATATTTCTTCTGCGCAAAGAGTCTTTATAGATCGTGTTACAGATGTACAGATCCATTAATCCATCGTTATTAATATCAACAACAGCAACGCCCCTTGCCCATCGGCCCATGCCTTCCACACCTGCCTTGGCGGTAATATCGTCAAATTTAAAATTTCCTTTATTCAGGTAAAGCTGGCTCTGAACCATGTTGCCAGTAAAATAAATATCGGCCAGGCCATCATTGTTAAAGTCACCGATGCCAACACCACCTCCGTTATAAATATTTACTACATTTATCGGGTTGATGGAATCAGTTTCAACTATTTTATTATTGAAATGAATGCCAGAATGGGATTCATCAATTTTTTGAAAAAGTGTATATTTTTTTTGTTGGCAAGCTGCCAGGCAGCACACAGTTAGACTACCCCATAAGAGATGATAAAAGCCTTTCATTTTTGAGATTGTTTCCATAAAAATAGTAAGAAATCATTTAAAGAGAAAAGGCTTTCCCCGGTGGAGAAAGCCTTTTTATTTTATCACCCGGAATTAGTAGCCGGGGTTTTGTATTAAGTTGGGATTAAGCCCTATCGCTACGGAAGGAATAGGTAACACCGTTCGAGTTATTGTCATCGGGGCATTATACAACCCGTGAATCTGGCCATCGGCCGTTGGACCATACGGATTAGGTACGGGTAACAGCGTACCACTGCCATAGGCTTTAGTTATAAAGTCTATCGCCACCTGATCTCCTGCCCTACGAAGGTTAAAAAATAGAGAGTACTCACCGGTAAGCTCATGCCGGTATTCGCTTAACACCATTTGCAGTGGATCGGTGATAGGCGTGGATGGAGTTCCATTATAGTTAAGTCCGTCCTGCATAACAGCCGGCGCACTACCACCCCAGGCTCGGTCTCTTACTATTTTCAAATCGGCCATGGCGCCGGGTATATCTCCGGTTCTAACTTTACATTCGGCCCTGTCAAGTAAAATTTCTGCATACCGTAGTAACATCTGGTTCTGATCTCCAAAAATAGCCGCGTTGCCATTTTGGTCTGGATTGCTTCCTGAAACGTTGGGGTCTCTCCATTTTTTTGCGCAAACATATCCAGTACGTTGTTTGTCCTGGCCATACCAAGGCCTGGCGAGAGAGCCACAAGTATTAATTATTTTTCCATCATCCCCTGTATAAGTCAAGCTTCCCTGGGCAAAATTAGATTTCACCACAGGGTATCCTTTAATGCCTCCCCATTTTGCAATAATTCCGGGGCTAACAGATTCATCACCGGGGCCGCAAATAGTTGCCAGCTTACGTTTGTCGCCAGCCTGGTACGAATACCATAGTCCGGGGTTTCCGTAATCGTATCCTTGCGCTGTTATTTCCTCCGGCCAGCTAAAGCCATCAATCCATGCAATTTCACCGCCTGCCTGCCAGCTTCCATCCCAGCTTTGAGACCCGCCGCCTGTGTTAAATTGCACCTCAAAAAGAGATTCATCGTTGTTCTGGCGAGTGTATTCACCCACTTCCACGAACTCGGGCAACAGGTGATAGTTATTAGTTAACTCAGCATTATTGAATGCCGCTAATGCGGCTGTATAATTTTTTAACCACATTTGTGCAGCCCCTTCATATCCATAAGCCGCTCCTTTGGTTGCCCTGCCAAGATCACTTTGAGGTAGTGTGGTTTTAGATTGTAATAATCTTTCTGCCTGCTGCATATCTGATACTACCTGGGCAAATACAGAATCTTGCGTAGCTCTCGGTGTTAACCCGTCAGTTACAGGATTTAGTTCCAGTGGCACACCACCAAAGCAACCACCGAGGTAGTAGTAGGTGAGTCCACGTAAAAAATATGCTTCGCCAGTCAATCTATCCGCTAATTCGGGTGTTACAATCCCCTTGTCCCTGGCCTGTGCAATAACGCCAAAGGCCGAATTGGCCCTGGCAATGCCCACATAGGCATTGTTCCACAAAGCAGGAAGTGCGTTGAAATTCGGAGGAATTTGAAATTGGTTCCACTGCACATCTCCACCCCAGTTAAACCAGTCGTGTGTTTGGAAGTTGGCGTAATACCAAATCGATTTCTTCAACAAATCACTGTTCTGGTAGGTATCATAAATACTATTAATTAAAGCGACCACATCAGACGATTTCTGGAAAGTAGCCCCATCGGTAGATTGAAACGTATTGGTCGTTGTCAAAAAATCCTTCGAGCAACTAAGCGGTACCATTAAGACAGCAGAAAAAATGATAGCGGGAATTATTTTCTTTTTCATAATTAAAACATTAAAGTTTTTTAGCATCTCCTTTATTTAAGCGTTAAATTAAATCCAAAGGTGAAAAACCTGGATGACGGATAGACTCCATTGTCAACACCATTTTGGGTGGCGTTACCGTTCTGTAATCCGATTTCCGGATCAAGGCCCGAATAACCTGTGATAGTGAATAAATTTTGCGATGACAGATATACCCGTAACCTGGAAATATTTGCCTTTTCAGTTAAACTGGCTGGCAGCGTGTATCCCACTGTCATGTTTTTCAATTTAAGGTAACTACCGTTTTCAATCCAGGCACTCGATGGAACAGCGTTTCCTGTTTGATCATCGTTTGCGGAAATCCTGGTGTAATCATTGGTAGGGTTTGTTGGCGACCAGTGATTGGCATAATATTCGTCACTAACATTTTCCACACCTGCAAAACCCCTGTTCTGGAAGGTTTGCATGGAATTTTTAGCATAGTTCAATATTTTGTTGCCGTAAACGCCATAAAAGAACAGGTTAAAATCAAATGCTTTATACGTTACATCTACATTAAAGCCTCCAAAAAATTTCGGTATCGGGCTCCCCAGGCTTACCTGGTCAGTTTCGTCTACGTGCCCGTCGCCATTCACATCTTTATAATATCGATCTCCCGGCTGAGTAGCCGCTTTTTGATAATTTGGGAAAAGTGGGTTTTGTGCTGCGGACGCAGCATTTAAGTCGCTGATCTGTTTTACAGATTGGAATATACCGACTGATTCATATCCATAAAATTCACCCACTGGCTGTCCGATATAAGTTTTTGAAAAAGTAGCCCAACCACTACCTGTTAATGCAAGTCCGCCAAAATTTTGTACAGAATTTGTGCCAGATGTGATGCTGGTAAGTGAATTCTTAATAGCTGTTAATGTAAGGCCTAAACTATAGTGAAAGTCCTTTGAAATTGCATGATTGTAATTGGCCGCAAATTCCCAGCCCTTATTTTCCATGGTACCCACGTTACGGGTAATATAATTGTACCCTGTCTGTGCTGGTGCCGCAAGTGTCAGTAAAAAATCCTGCGATTTTCTGTTAAACCAGTCAACAGTAACAGTAAGTGCTCCGTTAAGAAAAGCCGCATCCATACCAATATCAGTCTGGTAATCGGTTTCCCATTTCAAGTCGGGATTGGCAGGCTGAACCTGCGCATATCCACGCTGGTATATTTTATCAAACGGATATCCAAGATTGCCAGAATTAGCTGCATCTAATCCTGTGGAATAAAGCGCCTGGTACTGATATAAACCAATTGCTCCCTGATTACCCACAGAACCGTAACTCCCCCTGAATTTCAGATCAGAAAGCCAGTCAACATCTTCCAGGAAAGACTCTTGCTTTGCTCTCCAGGCCACAGCACCAGATCCGAATGTACCATATTGATTATCTACATCAAATTTAGAAGACCCGTCTCTTCTTATGGTACCTGTAATTAGGTACTTATCCTGAAATCCATAAGTTAACCGGGCGAATTGCGATGACAGGGCAACTATAGTTTGTCCATTTCCAGGACCGCCGGCACTATTATAAGGATCCATTCTTAAATTGGTAACCTGCGCAAGATCACGAATAGTTGAATTCGGTGGAATTCCC
>JBGSIG010000343.1:0-1570 GCA_041742655.1 Ferruginibacter sp.
ATTTTTCTACCTACGACACGGTGGCTTCAGCAAGAGAAAAGCAGGGAAAGTTTGTCCACCTTATCGCCAAATTAGATAAAACGATGCCAATTGATTACGACCCGGCTAAGAATCCAAATTACCTTTCTTTTATTGCGAAGGATAGTCTTGGTGCCTCTACAAGAGTGGTTTACCACAACACAAAACCTGCCGAATTGGAGCAAAGCGAAAGGGTTGTACTAAAAGGAAAAATGCAGGGTGATGTTTTTGAATGCAGTGATATTTTATTAAAATGCCCCAGCAAGTATAAAGATGATAAAAAAGAGTTGGAAAAAACGGTAGTGGAGAAGCAGTGATTTGGTGAATTGTCAATGGTGAGTGGTCAATAATATCCGATAAATATTACAGCGATTGATTTGCCTGCCGCCTTCTAAACAGCAAAATAAAATTTCACATAAAGGATTAACAGATAAATAAAGTAAACAATGCAATTTGAAGGAGAACACCTGTGGTTAGGTACTGTTGGACATAGTTTTGTATTGCTTGCTTATACAGCCTCCCTCCTGGCAACCATTGCCTATTTTATCGCTTCAAAAAAAACGGATACAGCCGAAAAATACTCATGGATAAAATATGCTAGAATTTGTTTTTACATACAGGTGGCAGCTGTGTTCACTATTTTTGGTTGTATATTTTATATCTGCTCTAATCATTATTTAGAATACCTATTTGCATACAAGCACACTTCAAAAGAATTAGAATTTAAATACCTGCTTGCCTGTATTTGGGAAGACCAGAGCGGCAGTTTTTTATTGTGGACCATCTGGCATTGTGTATTGGGTATCATCCTGATTAAAAAAAGCAAAGAATGGGAAGCGCCGGTAATGACGGTAGTAAGTGCTGCGCAGTTATTTTTGGCCATGATGATAATGGGGGTTTACATTGCAGGTATTAAGATTGGCAACAGCCCTTTTGTGTTGACAAGAAATGAAATTAATGGCCCCATTTTTAGCAGGCCGGATTATTTGAGTTTGATAAAAGATGGCGTTGGTTTGAATGTGCTTTTGCGCAATTACTGGATGGTAATACATCCACCGATATTATTCCTGGGCTTTGCTTCTACCATCATACCTTTTGCATTTGCTTATGCAGGCATGCAAACAAAACGGTTTGGCGATTGGGTAAAACCTGCTCTTCCCTACGCTTTATTTAGTGCGGCTGTATTGGGTGTTGGTATTATGATGGGCGGAAAATGGGCCTACGAGTCGTTGTCATTTGGAGGGTATTGGGCATGGGACCCGGTTGAAAATGCATCGTTGGTGCCATGGCTGATTTTAGTTGCGGGATTGCATACGATGGTTATCTACAAAGCAACAGGCCATTCGCTAAGGGCGAGTTATTTATTTGCCATACTTAGTTTTGTTTTTATTCTTTACTCTACTTTTTTAACCAGAACGGGTATTTTAGGCGACACATCGGTACATGCCTTTACAGAGGCAGGCAAGGCAATGAATTTTTTAATACTTTGTTTCCTGGCCTTCTTCACGTTATCGTCGCTCACTTTATTTTTTATCAATTTCAAAAAAATTCC
>JBGSIG010000344.1:0-6720 GCA_041742655.1 Ferruginibacter sp.
CAGGTAAATTGTTGTAACCGGCAACACCACACCATCCACGGGAATAAATTCCTGGAACGGCCCTTTTTTTACTTCGCTGATGGTGATTCTATCTGTAACCACATTCAGCTTCGAATTGCCTGAAGAAAAATAAATACTCGAGCCAATTAATGCTACCAATGCTATCGATCCGCCAATGATCATGATCCGCTTGCTATTCCAAAATTTTTTTTCTATTACCCTGTCCATATTGTTGTTTTATTGAAATTTGTTTACGCTTATTGGAAGCTTTGCGTATTATAACACAAAGCCATGCCAAAACATAAGTAATTGATTTTTAATAATTTAAATGCTAAATATGGTTTGTACTGTTCGCTATCGATACAACAGGTGTACGGTTTTGATACAGTTTTAACAGCATGATATATAGCGTGGTATAAGCATATTTGTTACTAAATTTCACAATTGTTGTTTTCATTTTCTAAAAAGAAAACCTGCGTTGTACCATACTGCGGCGTTGGCGTTGGATATTCCAAAGATCTGCCGATGAAAATATTTTTTGTTGAGACCGGTTAAATTCCCCGTTCTGCGTTTCACTTAATTCAAAGTTGGTGTTTGGCATTGCCGCTGCACTCAAAGAAAAAAATGCCTGGCCTGATTGCTGTTTCATAAATTTATTTTTTAAATGTTATTATTATTTTACTGTTCTGCTTAAAAATACTTTCTGATTGTTGTTGCTTTTATGCTGCGGCGGAGGTTCCATAAATCGGAAGTACTAAATATTTTTCTACCTGGTGCTGTAACACATGCTGTAAAATGTTCGCCATCTTCCATGGTAAAGTTTACAAGATCCACTTCGCTTAAAATAACAGACAGTTCATTTGATTGCTTTTTCATGACTAACTAATTTTTTTTGTTTAAAAATGTTTTCTTCAATTTTCTGAAAAGATCTTTTGCTGTAATCCATTAAAGCAACGCCGTGCCAAAACACAAACACTTAATTTTCAATTAAATACAAAATCGCCGCCGACTGCGGTGTTCGCTTTCGATACAGTTATTATCCGCTTTTGATACAGGTAGTAAGAACCAGGTATTGAAAAAATGGCCGGTAAGGTGGTGACACGTTGAGGTACCCAGAAATAAGAAGCACCTTAATTGCTAAACGCCAAAAAATTCACAACAAAGAAAAATATCAAATTGCCGTTGGTCAAAGACCAAACGGCGGCAGTCAGCATTGGCGGCATCCGCTCCGCAAACAACCTGCCGGTGAAGAATAAAAGAAATAAAAACGTCCTAAAGCCTTAACGGCAAAAAATATTTATTTTTATTTTATGATTGCCCTTAAGAATCTTTCGGGTTACTTTGCTGATAATGCATGATGGTAAAAAATATAAACAATGAATTTAAAAAACGCTGCTATACTGGTAATTGATGATGACACAGACGTGCTGACTGCTGTGAAGCTTTTGTTGAAGACGGAAGCAAAAGAAGTGGTGACTGAAAAAAATCCTGAGAATATTAAGCATTTGCTTGCAGGGCAAAAATTCGACCTGGTGATGCTGGATATGAATTTTAACAGCAGTATTAATACGGGCAACGAGGGAATTTTTTGGCTAAAGAAAATAAAAGCAATTGATGAAGGGCTGGACGTGGTAATGATTACGGCTTATGGTGACATTGACCTGGCCGTGCGTTCCTTAAAAGAAGGCGCCTCCGATTTTATGGTAAAGCCATGGCACAATGAAAAACTGGTAACCACCATTAAAGATATTTTGCAAAAGAAGGCCTCAGGTAAATTATCACCTTCATTAAAAGTAGCCAACGATTCTGTTATTGGCAACCAACTGTTAGGCGAAAGTGAAGTGATGGAAGAAATATTTTACAAAATTGAAAAAATAGCACCCACCGATGCCAATGTGTTGATACTGGGCGAAAATGGAACAGGTAAAGAACTGGTTGCCCAGGCCATTTGGCAAAAATCTTTGCGTGCAAAAAATACATTTGTAAAAGTAGATGTTGGGGCCCTCACAGAATCGCTTTTTGAAAGCGAATTATTTGGCCACAAAAAAGGAGCGTTTACTGATGCCCGTGAGGACAGGATGGGAAGGTTTGAGGCCGCAGACAATGGCACCTTATTTTTAGATGAAATTGGAAATATATCGTTGCAGCAGCAGGCAAAACTGTTAACAGTATTGCAGAGCCGAAAAATTCAGCGGCTGGGCACCAATGAAATTACGCCAATAGATATAAGGCTGATATGCGCCACCAACCTGCCTTTAGCCGAGCTTGCCAATGAAAACAAATTTAGAAAAGACCTGGTGTACAGGATAAATACTGTAGAAATAACCATACCACCACTGCGCAAAAGAAAAGATGATGTATTAATGCTTGCAAAATATTTTGCAAAAATATATGCAGAAAAATACAGGAAACCCGTGCCGGAATTTGATGCGGCCTGCCAGGACAAATTGCTTCAATACAATTACCCCGGCAATGTGCGTGAGCTTCAATATAGTATTGAAAGAGCCATGATAATGTCGGAAGATGAATTGTTGATGGCCGGAGATATAATTTTTTCGCCGCTTGAGGCAACCACTTCCACTACCGAGGAGGCCGGCAATTTTAAACTCAGCAGCATGGAGAAAAACACGATACTGAAAGTGATTGAAAAACATAGTGGAAATATTTCAAAAGCCGCTAAAGAATTAGGCATCACCCGTACCGCACTTTACCGCAGACTAAGCAAATATGAAATTTAACACCCTGCTCCCAGGGGGGAAATACAAATTCAGCTTAAATAAAAACACTTTGTACTATTTAAATAAAAAACGTCGTAACGCCTTAACGGCAAAAAATTTAATAACACCACTTACCGCCTTAACGGCAAAATTCTTTGTGCATGAAGTTTAAAAAATTTGAGTGGGCTTTATTAACCAGGATTGCTATGCTGCTGTGCACCATTTGCGGCATTGCATTTCTGTTAGTACATGCGCAATATTCCCTGGTAGCTTTTATCTGCGTGGTACTTTCCTTCCAGGTGTTCGACCTGTTTCGTTTTACAAATAAAAGCAACGAAGAGCTGCAGCAATTTGTAGAGTCTGTTCACTACCGCGATTTTTCCCGAAGGTTTGATGAGAAGAATGCGCCGGCATCACTGCAACCTATGCGCAAGGGTTTCAATGAAATCAATACTACTTTTAAAAGGATGAGTAAAGAAAAGGAAACCCAGTATGTGTACCTGCAAAACATACTGGAACTGGTAGATACCGGCATCCTGTCTTACGAGCACATTACCGGCGATGTAATGTGGATGAATGAGCCTTTAAAAAAATTGCTTGGCATACCCTATTTAAAAACGGTTCAATCGCTGGAGAGAAGATCGGAAAATTTATATACAGAAATTACCACCATAAAACCAGGCGACAGTAAAGTAGTATCTATAAAAGAGGATAAAACATTTTTTAAAGTATTGTTAAGCGCTACGGCATTTCAAACTGATGGTAAAAAATACAAGTTGATTGCATTTCAAAATATAAATGAAGCATTGGAGGAAACGGAATCGAAGGCATGGCAAAAATTGCTGAGTGTTTTAACGCATGAAATAATGAATTCCGTTGCTCCTATTTCGTCGCTGGCAGATACGTTAAAAAACCGGTTGCAATCAGCCGTCCTTGATGTTGATAATAAAACCAGCTCAATGGAAGATCTTGAATTGGGAATTGATACCATTAAAAAAAGAAGCGAAGGGCTAATGAAGTTTGCGGAAACGTATAGAAACCTAAACAAGATAAATACGCTGACCGTAAAGAAAATTTATATACGCAACCTGTTTGAATCTTTGTACAACCTGATGCAACCAACCCTGATAAAGAAAAATATTGACCTTGAAATTATTTTAAAAGACCCCGACCTTATGCTGGAAGCCGATGCCAGCCTGGTAGAACAGGTATTGATTAACCTGGTTGTAAATGCGGCAGACGCAGTAAAAGAAAAAGATGACCCAAGAATTTTATTATCTGCCTACATTACGCCCAACAACAAGGTGGTAATTAAAGTTGCCGATAATGGCGGCGGCATGCCCGAAGAACTGATAGAAAAAATATTCATTCCCTTTTTTAGCACCCGCAAAACAGGCAGCGGTATTGGCCTTAGCCTTTGTAAGCAAATAATGCTGTTGCATAAAGGAACAATCCAGGTACAAAGTGTGGTAGGCGAAGGATCTGCATTTTTGCTTTCTTTTTGACCAGTGTGACCGTGCCCGTCTGACCGGTAGTTGGAGTGTAGAATATATTCCTCAAATTGCATTCGCAACTCTAAATTTGCAATACCAAATCTTCGGTACGGTTTTTTTATAATACTACTTTATGAATAAATGGGTCAGGCGTTTTATATATTTTATTTTAAGCATACTTGGGTTAGTCGTTATTTTTATTCTGCTATTACACACCGGTTGGGCAAAAAACATAATCCGCAATAAATTACAAGCCTACATTTCTCAAAAAACAAACACTGAATTTCGCATCGGCTCTATTGATTATAGCTTGCCCAAATGGGTGGAATTGGATGGGGTATTTATGCGGGACAGAAATAAAGACACTTTGCTATACGGCAAAAAAATAAGAGCCGATATAGCGATGCTGAAAATTATTAGTGGCAAGTACCAGGTAAATAAACTGGCGCTGGAAGATATTTATATAAACCTCAATAAAAAAGCCGCGGATTCTTTTTTTAACTACCAGTTTATCATCGATGCATTTACCAGCAAAGAAACTGCACCTGTAGCCACGGATACCAGTTCCCTCAACCTCTCGTTAAATGAAGTTATTTTAAGCAATATCCGGTTTAATATGCTGGATAGTGCGGCGGGAAGTTTTATCACAATGAGTGTGGCCGCATTTAATTTGCGGATGAACGAACTTAACCTGGCAAAAAATTTATACGATGTAAAAAAGTTATCTACTGATAAATTAAATTTTAAAATGCTTATTACAAAAGCATCTGTGGATACATCGAAAAGTTCCTCCTCTACCCTTCCGTTTATTGTGGCGGATAGTTTGGTTGTAAAAAACAGTTCCATTATTTACCAGGATGAAGTGGCTAAAATAAATTCGGAGAATACTATCGGTTTGTTACGCCTTGCGGGATTAACAAACAAAGATGACGCCGCTGTTTTTAAGGCCATCGCCATTCGCCTGTCAGATGCGGATATCGTTTTCAACCATGCCCCAGCGCCAGAAAAAAAAACAACTGAAACGCCGGATGCTGCTGCTGTTGGCAACAGCTATGGTTTTGCAATAAATGAAATTGATTTAAGCAATAACAACATTACGTACAACAACACCGCCGCACCGGTAAGCGTAAATGGTTTCGACTACGCACATGTGGGCATTACCCATTTACAATTAAAAGCGCAGGACAATTACTATAAAAATGACACCATTCAATCGAACATAAAATATTTTTCTTTTAAGGATAAAAGCGGGTTCGCCATTGATAGTTTAAGCGGGCTGGCCAACATAGACAGCAACACCATCAACATTAAAGACTTGTTTGTAAAAACACCCACCTCAACTATACAGGCCAGCGCCATGGTTTACCCCAATGCACTGATGCACCCCGGTACTAACGGTGGCGGATACCCTGAAAATAAAATTTCAGTTACCAACGCCATCCTATCGCAAAAAGACCTCGACCTTTTGGCCAACGGGCTTACGGCCAAATATAAAAAGCAAATGAAGGCATTGGGCGATTTAAAAATCAGCGCCAACATTACCGGCACATCAAAACAAATGGTGATCCACCAACTCGCAGTGCGCTCGCTGCAAAGTCAATCTTTTCTGCTCGATGTGTCGGGTACTGCGGGCAACATCAGCGACACAAAAAATTTAACTTACAACCTCACCATAAAAAATCTTACTGCATCAAAAGCATTGATAGATCCTTTTGTAAATGCTACAAAAAAAACGGTACAGTTGCCGGCAAATATTTGTATGAGTGGTAGCCTTAACGGTGATATGAACAGGTTGCAACCCAACCTTCAGATGGTTTCTGCTTTTGGAAAAGCTACTGCAAAAGGCAGTATCAGCAATTTTTCGAATCCTGATAAAATGCAGTACGACCTGGTGGTTACCACCGCCAATTTTGAAACAGGCAAATGGATCTACCAGGATTCTTTACTAGGCAAAATAACAGGCACCATTAGGGCAAAAGGATCTGACGGTTTTGATGTAAAAAAGACCACCATAAAAACAACGGCAGATATTAAATCGATCAGGGTGCAACAGGCCGATGTTAATAATATTAAACTGCAACTACAACTGGTGAAAGGGTTGGCAGATTTTATTGCATCGGTAAATGATGAAGCATTGCAGGTAGATTTAAGAGGCCACGCTAATATAAAAAGCGACTACCCAACAATTGACGCATTTATGAACCTGCAAAAAGCAGATTTATTTGCACTGGGTTTTGCTACAGATAGCATGGTGATAAGCACGCTGGCAAAAGTTGACGTAAAAAATTTAAACCCGAAGCAGCTAGATGCTTTGGTTCGTTTAGACAGCATGCTGGTAAAATCGGCCGGCAAGCAAATATTTGCAGACAGTGCTGTACTGGCCGCTCTTGTTAGAAACGATTCTACTATAATTACGCTTAACAGTTCGTTAGCGGATGCCATGGTGGCAAGCAATCTTGACTATACACAAATGCCTGAACTTTTAAATGAAGTGATGGACAATTACCTGC
>JBGSIG010000345.1:0-6463 GCA_041742655.1 Ferruginibacter sp.
CGTTCTTAATTCAAATTGAAAACATATATTCATCTCATTTTATTTTCAATAAAAAATAAAATTGTACTATTAACTAACTGGATTTTTCAAAGCAGATCGCCGGCATTTCTACTTTCTTAAATTCACTTGTATTTGTATCAAAAAAGCGTAACAGTACCAACCCATCGGCCCCAATGCCCGTAATTATCAATTTAATATTTCTGTTGGCTTTAAATACTACTACATCGCCAATTTCAAATGTATTATTCATAATAAATTTTTTAGGGTAAGATAAGCAAATTAATAGTTTTAATGGCGGCGTTGTATGGGGTTCCCCATGCTCGTTTATCTTTCATTTAAAAGAATAAGTCAGCAACCTGTAAATTATTAAGAACAATTAGTGACTATTGAAGAGTTCTTTTGTATGGCCGGGTTCAATGGCAGCTTTAGTATAGTTCTTAAAATATTCATCAGCCGAAATCAAACCGCTGCCTTTGATGGCAAAAACAATCAGCAGTACCAAAACAATTACAGAAAGAATTAGTTCTGAGTTGGTTAAACTCATTCCGTCTTTAAGATTTACAAAAATAATAGCACTCAAAAGAATAGGTACTTGGATCAGGCACATCCATCTTGTGAAAAGACCAACCATTATGAAAAACCCTCCTAACAAATTGACATAAGTAATAATAAATGCGATGATTTCACTATTGCTGCTCATAAATTCAAGGGATCCACCCTTTACAATTGTTTCTACACCGACTGCATCTTTAAAAAAAGTGACACCTTTCCATAAAATAATAAAACCCAATAGAATTCTAAATAAAGTGAGCCATTTCGGTTGGTTATCGGAACTGGTTTTTTGAGTTAAAATGCTTGTTTCCATGGTAGAAAAATTTAGTTGTAAATAATAAATTCCTCAACAATAATTCTCATGGTTGGTTTACGATATGCTTCAATAAAGGTAATATTCTTTAACGGCAAAGCATAATGATAATATTAAAGATTTAATGAACATTACTGACTCGGTTTCAACTGATATCAAAGAGCTTGCGTTTTTAATACTACAAATCACTACATAAACTCTACCCTGATAACTAGATTACATTAGTTCGATACAATTTGAATCATTATTTTCTTTTGCGTTAATAAATTCAAGCGGTAATCCGCAGGTAATTATTGAGAAAACAAAATGCCACCCTTTACTGTTAATGAATTTACAAAACTTTTTAAATCTGATACGTCGCAATATTTTTAGCTTTTGTCTCATTTTGTAAATGGAGTATCTTTGACTTTGCTAAGTTTGTACCGTACAGATTATTTAATAAAAAACTCATTATGAAAAAAATTACCTATCCTTTGGCAGCAGTTATAATCTTATTTGCTTCGGCGTTTACTGTTATACAGTCGCAGAATTGGAACATTGCAGAAAACTATGCAGTAAAATTTGATGGAGGTGATCCATCCGGCGAATTTTCAGGATTAAAAGGGACTATTAGTTTTGATGATAAAGATCTCGCAGGATCTAAATTCGACGTTAGTTTGGATGTAGCAACTATTAACACCGGCAACGGGATGAAGAATACCCATGCGAAAAGTGCAAAATGGTTAGATGCTGCAAAATATCCTGCCATTAAATTCACCTCTTCATCAATTGCAAAAACTGCCTCCGGATATGAAGCAAAAGGCATGCTTGATATGCACGGAGTTCAAAAAGAAATTTCATTTCCATTTACATTTGACGGCAATACCTTTGCTGGTGGTTTCGAGGTAAATCGCATCGACTATAATATAAATACGGCAGAGCAAGCAAAGGCCGGGCCTAAATTTAAAATTTCTGTTTCTGTGCCGGTAACAAAGCAATAACCTATGTTTAAGAAAGTATTTTATCACAGTTTGTTGGCAGGCATACTGGCATCAATTGCAGGTATGATTTATTACCGCATTTATTTTTTTGCTACGCAGGTAGATTTTTCAAAATTGCTAGGTACTGGTGTCATAGTGGGATTAAGCATGATGGTATGTATCCTGGCTGGTATGTTATATTGGGCAATGCTAAAATCGCTCAATAAAAAAGGAGAAATAGTATTTAACTTTTTATTTTCCATCATTTCTTTCGCCTGTGTTATGATTCCTATTTCGGCAACGTTGCCATTAAAAATTGAGTTTCCGGAACTTTTCCCGGGCCTGGCAGTGCCAATGGTATTTTTTCCGGCATTGGCATGGTTTACACTAAAGCCCTTGTTTAACTCACCCGAAAAATTAAACGCTAATTAATATTTCCCCGATTCATTGTTAACCGCCGTTCGTAAGAATGCCGGTTATTTTTTTTAGTATGCCTGAAGGTGCCAACACACCAAAATCAGTGCGTTAATCGCTTCTCCTTCGCCAAAGACATTCGTCAAACAGTCGGCTGAAATTTATTATCTTTCTTGTTCAACTAAAAATTATGCCTGACAGAAAAAAATTTTTAAAGCAAATAGCGCTGATGGGCGGAGCGTTTTCGGCAGATAATTTATTTAATGAGCTGTATGCTGCCGAAATTTCGGTGGCAAATAAAAGAGTAAGTCAATTAACACCAATCGAATTGGCTGCGGACGAAGATTACTGGAGTATTATTCAACAGTCTTATACAGTTAACGCAAATATCATCAACTTAAATAATGGCGGCGTTAGCCCATCGCCAAGAGTAGTTCAGGAGGCAGTTGAGCGATATAATAAATTATCGAATGAGGGGCCTAGTTATTATATGTGGCGCATTTTAGACCAGGGTAGAGAGCCATTGCGGGAAAAATTAGCCAGCCTTGCTGGTTGCGATAAGGACGAAATAGCCATTGATAGAAATGCTACGGAAGCATTAAACACCGTAATATTTGGGTTGGATTTAAAACGGGGCGATGAGGTGATCGGTACAAAACAAGACTACCCAAATATGATCAATGCCTGGAGGCAACGTGCAACGAGAGAAGGGATAGGATATAAGCAAATCAATTTTAATTTCCCGATAGAAAATGATGAAGAAATTGTATTGGCGTACGAAAAGGCAATTACTCCTAAAACAAAAATCATTCATGTAACGCATGTTATTAATTGGGTTGGCCAGATAATGCCGGTGAAAAAAATCAGCGATATGGCACACCAGCATGGTTTGGAAGTTATTTGCGATGGAGCTCATTCTTTTGGCTTACTTGATTTTGATATTCCCGATTTAAACTGCGATTATTTTGGCACCTCGTTACATAAATTTTTAAGTGCGCCCTTTGGCTCTGGAATGTTATGGATAAAGAAAGATAAGATTGAAAAAGTGTGGCCATTGCTTTGTAATGATAAACCCAGAAGCACTGATATAAGAAAATTTGAAACCATTGGTACCAGGAGCTTTCCCATTGAACAGGGCATAGGTGAAGCCATTAATTTTCAGCTGGCAATCGGCAAAAAAAGAAAGGAAGAACGCATAAGATATTTAAAAAATTATTGGGCTGAAAGAGTGACGGATATGCCTGGAGTAAAAATTCACACCTCTTTGCAATCTAACTATTCCTGCGCTATCTGTGGGGTTAGTATAGAAGGAATGACCCCGGCTGAATTGGATGGTATTTTATTTAATAAGTATAAAATTCATTCCGTAGGTATTGTTTGGGAAAACATCAGTTGTGTACGGATTACACCACATGTATACACCCGCTTACCCGATTTGGATAAATTAGTGAAGGCTATCGGGGAGACTGCTGCGAAAAAATAATTTGTTATTGCTGTTTAATGGTTGAATTTATTGGCAAACCCCGCAAAGGTTATTGAAATAAAGGTTTAATAAATGAAGGAATAGTATTTGCAAAAAACTTTTTGTGCCAAAAACTTCCATAAATTTATTGTTACGATTCTTAATTGCTGTCACACGCCGTAATTATTTAGTATTCTATTATTATTTTCTTTACTAAATTCTGAAAATGCAAAGGAAAATTCAACAACCATCCAGAAGAAGCTTCATTAAACAATAGCAGGTTTTACATTAGCATTGGGTGCGGAATCGCTTACCGCAAGTAACAACATTTCATCGTTTAATAAATAATATAAGTGGATAATATAAAGATTGCTACGGCACAATTTGAACATAAAAGCGGCGATAAAGATTATAACCTGTCCGTGATCGACACCCTTTGCGGTAAGGCAGTAGAGCAGGGCGCTTTAGTAGTGTCTTTTCATGAATGCTCCATAACAGGCTATTCTTTTGCAAGGCACCTTTCAGACGCACAATTGCTGGATGTTGCGGAATATATTCCCGGCGGAGAAAGTATAGCCAAACTTACTGAAATAGCCACCAAACATAATATTGCTGTTTTGGCCGGCCTTTTTGAAAAAGATAAAAAGGGCAAAATATATAAAGCGTATGTATGCGTTAACAAACATGGTTGTATAGCAAAGCATCGAAAATTACATCCGTTCATTCATCCTGCTATTACTCCGGGCAACGCCTACACTATATTTGAGTTATTTGGCTGGAAATGCGGCATCCTGATTTGTTACGACAACAATGTAATAGAGAATGTAAGAGCAACAAACCTGTTAGGTGCTGATATTATTTTTATGCCGCATGTAACAATGTGCACTCCTTCACCAAGGCCTGGCGCAGGTTTTGTAGATCCAGTATTGTGGCACAATAAGGAAACCGATCCCACATCCCTAAAGTTAGAATTCAACGGGATGAAGGGACGTGAATGGTTAATTAAATGGTTACCGGCAAGAGCCTATGACAATGCATTGTATGCAGTATTTTCTAATGCGATTGGTATGGACGACGACCAATTAAAAAATGGCTGCTCGATGATTATAGATCCTTTTGGAGATATTGTTGCTGAGTGCGGCTCATTGGCAAATGAGGTAGTAACTGCAACGTTAACCAAAGTTAAACTGATAGATGCCGGTGGACACAGGTATAAAAATGCAAGAAGGCCGGAATTATATGGAAAGATTATAGCGGAAACACATACCGCTGAGCAAAAAGTTGCCTGGCTAAATATAGAAGACAAATAGTTATTTAAGTGATATATTTATCATAGTTTTCATTGCGGCAAACAATCTATTTTTAAAAATAAAAAACATAAAAAATGAATTTATCCAGACGAAAATTTCTTGTCAACAGTTCCCTGTCACTTGCAGGAGCCATGTTTTTATCAGAGAAAATCTTTGCCAGCAATAATGCAAAGGATATTATTTTGGGTGTACAATTATATTCTGTTCGGGAAGCCATGCAAAAAGATCCTCTCGGAAGCCTGAAAAAATTGGCTGCGATGGGTTATAAAAATGTGGAGCACGCTAATTATGTTAACCGAAAATTTTATGGATACTCACCCACCGAATTTAAAAAAGTATTAGACGGGCTAGGCTTGAAAATGCCAAGTGGGCACACCGTAATGTCGGAGAGAGATTGGGATAAATCAAAAAGTGACTTTACCGATAAGTGGAAATACACCGTTGAGGATGCTGCAACTGTTGGGCAGATATATGTTATCAGTCCCTGGATGGACGAAAGTCTTAGAAAGGATTACGATGGCCTTGTTCGCTTCATGGATATATTTAATAAATCGGGGGCTTTGTGTCAAAAATCCGGAATGAAATTCGGTTACCATAATCATGATTTTGAATTTATGTCCTCATTGAATGGTAAATTGATCTATGATATAATACTGGATAACACTGATCCCAATTTAGTAATTCAGCAAATTGATATAGGAAATATGTATGGTGCTGGTGGTATTGCTTTGGATATTTTAAAAAAATACCCCAACAGATTTGAAAGTATGCATGTGAAAGATGAAATAAAAGCCGCAACAAAAGGAGAGATGGCGGGCGGCTACGAAAGTACAATACTCGGCAAAGGAGTTTTGCCAGTAAAAGAAATATGTGACCTGTTTAGGGAAAAAGGCGGCACAACTGAATTTATTATTGAACAGGAATCTTACCAGGGTATTTCTCCGTTCGACTGTGTGGATCAGGATTTTAAAATTATGCAAGGCTGGGGATATTGATAATTAACTTTTCTAGAAATTTGAAAAATGGACGGTGCAACCCGTCCATTTTTTGTTATCAGTATCTGGTTAATAGAAAGGGATTCTATGCCAAACACGGAACCGACTTCAGAATTCGTCGACGTTTTTATTTTAATTCTATTATTTGGCTAAAAAAATTGATTTATCGCCACGATTTACCAGCTAATTGGTTCGTAATAAGTGCATTTACAAAATACTTATTTTTTAATACATTAGTGCATGGCGGAGCAAAAGTTGATAGCTCACCGTAATTTTACTAAAATAAATGTAAAAATACTTGCATGGTATTTTTACGGGTTGTATGTTTGCGTCACAAAAGCATTTAGTTATTACCTCTAATTAGAGCATTTGATTTTAACCGCAAAACCACAAAGAAAACTCATGAAACAAGTTATCACTATTTCACTCGCTACATTATTTACATTCGCTTCTTTTGC
>JBGSIG010000346.1:0-2723 GCA_041742655.1 Ferruginibacter sp.
TACCAAAGCTTTCGGCGCTGGAAACAGTCTACCTGGGTGCTGGTTGTTTTTGGGGAGTTCAATCACTTCTCGACAATTTACCTGGTGTGGTGCGGACAGAATGTGGTTACATGGGGGGCCATTTGGATCAAAGTTTTGAACTATTGACGATAATTCAGACCCGATTAAGTTGTTCAATTTGCCGGTTACAATCACGGTATCTTTTGCTGTACAATTTGTGCCCGAGGTAACCGTAAGAATATAGGCACCTGCCGAAGAAACCGTAATGGTGGCTGAATTGGTTGAGCTGATTATAACTCCCCCGTTAATTGCCTGCCAGCTAAACGATACGTTTGGCGTGGTAGATGCACCGGTGAGCATTGTTGGATTCGCAAAATCCAACGGCTTGTCGGGGCCGGCATTTACAGTAGGGGTAACACACAATGAAAAAGGAGCGTAAACTATACTAACACCACTCTGAATATTTACATGCCTGGCGCTCCAAAACGCACCCAATACTGAACAAGAAGGGCCATTTGGCGATCCTGCTTTTATCCCCCCGTAAGGTGCCCAAACTGTTCCTAACCAACCGGAAGGATTACCACTGCCATTTGACCCGTTCGACATATTGAAAGAAGTAGTTCTATCATCATAACAGCCTGAACCATCACCATGCGTTTCAAGGTAAATACGTTTCGCAGACCCGCCGTTTACCATACTAAAACTTGTTCTATTTAACTCTACATCGTCATACACATAAATAAGGAAATTTCCTTCAGCGGCATTCTTGAAATCGTACACTATTTTAGCATTGGGGCCGGAAGTATTGATTGATTTAAAGACATAAATACCAGGGCCGTTTAAAGTAAGCGTTTTATTACCAAGCGTAAGATTTCGATAAGAGCCCGGATTAATTGTTCCGGAACTAATATTTGCTGAGCCTGCAGCGGGAAAGTTTGTGATAGCAGGCAATGATGGAAGAACCGGTAATGTTGGATTACCGATTCCAGCTTTTGTAACATACCCTAATTTGTAGGTATTAGTAGTTGGGTTAGTAACCACGCCGGTTACTGTTCCACTTGCAATTACAATATTTCCTTTTACATCAATATTGCCATAAAGCTTGGCGTTTGAGCCTACTGAAAGAATTGTTCCAGAGCTGTTGAAAGCATTGGCTGCGGTTATATTTCCATATACTGAATTGCTGCTTGATAAGGCGACGGTGCCGCCGCTATAGATATTTGTTTTTAAGGAAGTGCTACCACAATAAAAACCACCGGTAGATTGTACCAATTTAAAACTACCAACAGAACCACCTTGTATTTTCGAAGAAGATCCTAATTGTACAGTGTTGCTTCCAAATAGCACATAATCTGAAATGGTTGTCACCAGGGATTGCGCATGTATGGCGGAGCTAAAAACTAGGCCCAGTAATGTAATACAAAAAATTCTTCCTGAATTTTTACTTGTAGAAATGTGCTGCATAAAAGTGGTTATTAAAAGAGTCGTTAACTAAAAAAATTCTTGAATGGAGTTTACAAAAACCTATTCATTCTGTTGTAACACAACAGTGGATGCACGAACTAATTCTAAATAATAAGGGGATCTTTGAAAATTAATAATAGGAATGGACGTTAGCTAACCGGCTGTCAAAAGTATGATAATTCAAATGTAATGAATTATTTTTCACAATGTTAACTAAAAATTTTCTTGTCGCCAATAAGTGTAGGCCTTATATGTCACATCGGTAGTGGTATTGGCAACCGGCAAATGGTCACTTTAACCACAATATTTCCAAAAGCGCCCGTTGTTTTAAATATCAATATTTTCATTATGTTTGTATTGCTTATGCTTACAAAGGAAATATACGAACTAATACGTTCGCAAATTTTATCGCAATTAAGTAATGATCTCTCAAAAGATTTATGGTATCATGGCGTTCATCATACAATTGATGTAGAAAAGGAAGCCGAAAGAATAGCCATTAGCGAAAAAATTACCAGCCAGGAAGATTTGCTTTTGTTAAAAATTGCCTGTCTCTACCACGACAGCGGGTTCCTCTTTACCTATAAGGAACATGAGGTGGCTGGTTGCAACCTGGCAAGAAAAGAATTGCCTTCATTTGGCCTTACACGAAAACAGGTAGATATTATTTGCGGAATGATAATGGCTACGAAGATTCCACAAACGCCCCTTACCAAACTTGAAGAAATTATTTGTGATGCCGATTTGGATTATTTTGGAAGAGAAGATTTTTTCCCGATAGCAAATACCCTTTTCCAGGAATTGAAAGCAAGAAGTTTTGTAGCTTCTGAATATGACTGGAATAAAATCCAGATTAACTTTTTTAAACAACACCGCTATTTTACAAATACCACCAAAAAATTAAGGGGGAAACAAAAGCAGCAATACTTTAAAATGATTGAAGCCATGGTGTAAAAGCTTACAATTTTTTCTACAATTCCCTAACGTCAATTTTTATATAAATCCCTGGCCGTTTCAAATTCAGGGTTTTGCCTTTGGCTAAAAATATTTTTAGCAATCCTAACCTTTTGCCCTTCTCCTGTAGTTTATTTTAATGACAGCAATATTGCCGTCATTAAGAAAGAATAAAAGCATGAAAAAAGTCCCCATATCAATTGTCGGTTTCCTGTTTATAATCTGTTTTGCTACGTGTAAAAAAGAAATACCAAACACAAGCCATGTAACTCTGGAAGCCTCTAAAACCAGTTCCATTAAAAAAG
>JBGSIG010000347.1:0-3551 GCA_041742655.1 Ferruginibacter sp.
AGGATAAATGGGATGATATTACTCAAAAAATGGGTTATTGGGTTGATCTGGGTAATCCCTATATCACTTTTGACAATAATTATATTGAAACTTTATGGTGGTGCCTGAGTGAACTATATAAAAAAGGCTTTTTGTATGAGAGCGTGAGCATTCAGCCCTACTCACCTGCCGCCGGCACCGGCCTCTCATCGCATGAATTGAATCAGCCGGGAACTTATAAAGATGTAAAGGATACAAGTGCAACGGTGATGTTTAAGGTAATTCAAAATTCAAAATATAAAATTAAACATGTTGAAAGTGATGTTTACCTAATGGCCTGGACAACGACGCCATGGACTCTACCTTCTAACTTAGGTTTGACTGCGGGGCCAAATATTGATTATGTTTTAGTAAAATCTTTCAATCCTTATACACACCTTCCAATAGATGTAGTTTTAGCAAAAGGATTAGTCGGTAAATATTTTAAGCAAGAAGGTGAGAATGGTGATTTTGAAAACTATTCAGCGGAAGTAAGATTAATACCCTGGAAAATTATAACTGAATTTAAAGGGAAAGATTTAGAAGGTGTTGAATATGAACAATTGATGCCTTTTGAAGCAAATACTTTAGAAAGGATCAGAGAGATAACTCCCGGCGCACAACCATTCCGGGTTATCCTCGGAGATTTTGTAACCACTGAAGACGGTACAGGCATTGTACACACCGCCCCTGCATTTGGTGCCGATGATTTTAAAGTCGGCAAAAAAAATAATCTCGGCATTTTAACTTTAGTTGATAAACAGGGGAAATTTATAGATGGCGTAGGTGAATTTAGCGGCCGTTACGTAAAAGATTATAAAGATGAAAAGGGGTATGTTGATGTAAATGTCGATATCGCTGTAAAATTGAAATTAGAGAACAGGGCTTTTAAAGTTGAAAAATACGAACATAATTATCCGCATTGCTGGCGTACCGATAAACCCATCATTTATTATCCGCTGGATGCCTGGTTCATTAAAACCACTGCTGTAAAAGACAGGATGGTGGAACTCAATAAAACCATCAACTGGAAACCTGCTGCTACCGGCACAGGCCGATTTGGGAACTGGCTAGAGAACATGGTGGATTGGAACCTGAGCCGTTCAAGGTTTTGGGGAACTCCTTTACCAATATGGAAAACGGAGGATGGTGAAGAAGAAAAGTGTATTGGTAGTATTGAAGTATTAAATGAAGAAATAAGAAAGGCTGCTGAGGTATTGGGTGGAGAGACAAACAAGCATTATTTGCATGAGGGCATTTTAGATCTGCATAAACCTTATGTAGATGATATTACATTGGTTTCTGCAAGCGGAAGACCCATGAAACGGGTGCCGGACCTTATTGATGTTTGGTTTGACAGTGGTGCCATGCCTTATGCTCAATGGCATTTTCCGTTTGAAAATAAAGAAGCATTTACAAAATCTTTTCCTGCAGATTTTATTGCCGAAGGAATTGACCAAACAAGGGGCTGGTTTTATACTTTACATGCTTTAGGTGTGTTACTATTTGATAGTGTTGCCTATAAAACGGTGGTGAGCAATGGCTTTGTGCTGGATAAAAATGGCAACAAAATGAGTAAACGCCTGGGCAACGTGGTTGATCCGTTTGAAACCATCAACACTTTTGGGCCAGATGCCACACGTTGGTATTTAATCACCAACGCATCGCCCTGGGACAATTTGAAATTTGATGTGGATGGTATTAAGGAAGTGCAGAGAAAGTTTTTCGGCACGCTGTATAATACCTACCAGTTCTTTGCTTTATATGCAAATGTGGATGGATTTTCTTTTAAGGAGGCGTATCTCCCACTAAAAGACAGGCCGGAAATTGACCAATGGATATTATCTTCCCTCAATAGTTTAATAAAATCCGTGCAAATCAGCCTTGATGACTACGAGCCAACCCAGGCAGGCAGGGCAATTGAAGATTTTGTGGATGCACATTTAAGTAATTGGTACGTTCGCCTGTGCAGGAGGCGGTTTTGGAAGGGCGAATACGAGCATGATAAGATTTGTGCTTACCAAACACTCTACGAATGTTTGGAGACTTTAAGCAAACTGATAGCTCCACTAGCCCCGTTTTTTGCAGATTGGCTTTTCAATAATTTAAACTCGGTATCCGGGCGTTTTAACAAAGAGTCAGTTCATCATACTGATTTTCCGGTGTCAAATGATGGTGTAATCGATATCAATCTTGAAAAAAGAATGCAGTTGGCGCAGGATGCGTCTTCTTTAATTTTGTCTGTTAGAAAAAAAGTAAATATTAAAGTACGTCAGCCCTTGCAAAAAGTTTTTATACCGGCAACGGATGCAGATATGGCAACAAGGATAAAACAAGTTGAAGATATTATTAAAGCGGAGACCAATATTAAAGAAGTAGATGTGCTACGGGCCGAAAATGACTTTATCCAAAAAAAGGCAAAAGCCAATTTTAAGACCCTGGGCAAAAAGCTTGGGGCCAAAATGAAATCATCAGCAGAAGCGATTGCAAAATTTGACAATGCAACTATCGACAAGGTTTTAGAAGGGGGAGATTATTTGTTAAATGCTGATTACTTAGTTACCGGCGAAGAACCGATTTACCTGGCTGCTGAAGACCTGGAAATTTCTACCGACGAAATACCGGGGTACGAAGTGGCAAATAAGGGTAGTTTAACCGTGGCTTTGGATATTACAGTTAGTGATGAATTGAAAAAAGAGGGCGATGCACGGGAATTCATCAATAAAATTCAAAACATCCGCAAAGACAATAATTTTGAGTTGAGTGACAGGATAAATGTGACAGTATTGCAAAATGAAATATTACATCCTTCATTAAATCAATATAAAGAGTATATTTGCGCCGAAATTTTGGCTGATTCGCTTGCTGTTGCGCCAGTTTTGACCACCGGAACAGAAATAGAAGTGAATGGAGCCGTATTAAAAGTTAACGTAGTTAAAAAAGAAGAGTAGTATGGCAACAAAAAAGAAAGCAGCAGCAAAGCCTGTTGCAAAATCTACCCGAACTTCTGGCGGTAAATCAGCAAAACCCGTTAAAAAAACTGCTCTGCCTGTAAAAAAGGCTGTCAAACCTGCAGCTAAAGTGCTACACCCTTTGCCTAAAGTTGCCGTTAAAAAAACTGCACCGGCTAAAAAAGCGGTGATTGCAAAAAAGGCCGTTATTGTCAAAAAAGCCGCTAAACCTGTTGTAAAACATGTAAAAAAGGTTGCAAAACCAATTAAAGTTATTGCTAAAAAAATAAAACCGGCTGCCAAAGTAATGGTATCAAAAGCAGCCGTTATTAAAAAAATTCCTACAAAAGCTGTAAAACCAGCATTAAAACCTATGACAAAAAAAGAAGCGACTAAAACACCGGTTGTGGCAAAAGCAACTGTTGCCCCAAAATCATCTGTGGCTGCGAAAGCAAAAGATATTAAAGTTCCTGTCGTTAAAGCGGTTGTAATACCAAAGATTTCAACTAAAACAGTTAGAAAATATCAGCCTGACTTTACAAAATCTGTATTGGATAAAACAGAAAGAGACCCAGGTGCTCC
>JBGSIG010000348.1:0-4483 GCA_041742655.1 Ferruginibacter sp.
CTGTCACCTACAAAATAGGGCCAGCCATAGTTACCCGGTATTTTTGCCTGGTTAAATTCATCATAACCACGTGGATTATATTTAGAATCTTCTCCCGCATCGGGGCCAACCTCGCCCCAATACACAGTTGAGGTAGCCTGGTTAATTGCCATACGATAAGGATTACGGCAACCCATCGTAAATATTTCGGGCCTTGTACCTTCTGTTCCTTTCGCAAACAGGTTACCATCCGGTATGGTATAGGAGCCATCTGCTTCGGGATGAATGCGTAATACTTTTCCGCGAAGATCATTGGTGCTGCCTGCACTCCGCTGCGCATCAAATATTTTTCTACCCGGCCTTTCATCCAACGGTGCATAGCCATTCGATTCAAAAGGAACAGTGTTATCCCCGGTAGAAATGAAAAGGTTTTTGTTTTTATCCCATGCCAGCGAACCGCCGGTATGGGCACTTACTTCCGGATCCAACGCCACCTGTATAATTACTTTTTCAGAAGCCAGGTCAATGGAATCTTCTGTGAACATTTTGAACCTTGAAATATTTTGATGTAGCACTCTTGATGAAGAATCTGGTGTATAGAAAAAATATACAAATTTATTGGTAGCAAAATCAGGATCAATAGTCATACCTAACAAACCGTTTCCAAAAGCCTTTTTGGTATCTGGCGCTACTTTAAATTGATGGATCAATTTGGTGATTTTATCGGCAGGTTTGTAGGCATAAAAATTACCAGAACGTTCTACAATATATACAACGCCGCTTGGTATTACTGCAATTTCCATTGGCTCATTCAGGTCGTTGGTCAATATTGTTTTGGTGAACCGGTTTTCTTCCGGAGTTTTGGTGGCGTAGGCCTTTGTATAATCAAGTTTTGCCGAATCTGAGCCCATGGCCCATTGAATGCCATTTGCCAAATGTTGCAGAAATAAAGGCTCGCTAAAGCTTTCGTTGGTGTGCCCACCGCCTGTATAAAATGCACGGCCACCATCAAAATCATGGTACCAGGCAATAGGATGATTTTTGCCATTCTCTCCGCCTTCATAACTGTCTTCATCTAAGGTGGCCACCACTTTCAGGTCGGCGTAGATGTTTTTATAATTGTACCATTCATCAGTACGTTCCCATTTTTCAGGCAAGCCCTTCGTAGCAATAAAATTTGTATCTGTAACAACTACGGTAGCTTTTCTCACATTTTGGTTGCCGGGGTGACTTTTAAAATACGCACCTACCAGGTTATTATACCAGGCCCAATTGTACTCCGCATCTGCTGCTGCATGTATGCCAACAAACCCCCCACCCGCTTCTATATAGTGTTGCAGCGCTACCTGTTCATCACCATTCAATATATTACCGGTGGTGCTTAAAAAAATAACCGCTTTGTATTGTTTCAATTTATCATCGGAAAATACAGTTGAGCTGGAATCAACATCAACACTAAAATTATTCTCTTTTCCGATTTTTTGTATGGCGGCAACACCTGAAGGAATAGATTCATGGTGATAGCCTTTTGTTTTGGTAAATAGTAGCACTTTACGGGCGTTTGAATCTATAGTAGAACAACCGTTAAAAAACAAAGCAATAGCAAGCGCAGTAATGCAATAGATAAACTTTTTCATATGACTGTTATAAGCGTTAAAAATTTAACCGAAAGATATTGTAAAATGTTTGATTGGCCACTGTGAAATTATAACTTGTCCTGTCACTTATTTAGGCCGATCGGTTTCCAAAGCTTCTCCGGCGAGTCTCTGCACAAGTTCGCTCGCTTATTCAATTAGCACACACTTACAGGACTCGCCGTCAATCTCGAAAGAACTTTCGAATTTAAATCTGCCGACTTTCATGGTTGAAACTTGAGCATAGGAACGAAAAAAGATAAACATTTGATTAATTAATTACACAATTGTATCATGTAAGTTTGGGTACCCATCCCTGATAGGCGGAGAGTCCTGCGTGGTGTGCTCGCGGTTAAATTAAAATGATCGCTGCACAGACATCGCCTGGGAAATTTTAAATGGGAGATTCGAAAAATACAAAAAGCGCCATTGAGGAGTTAAGATGCTGAGCTATAAATGAAATAAAAGCGTCTTAACACCTTTAGTGTACCCAGCAGCCCCGACAAACGGCGACTCCTGCAAAGTATGCTGGCTGTTAGATTGAAATGACGTGGGCAGCGACTCGCCTGAGAAATTTTTTTGAAACGGAAACTCTTATCGAAAAAATATTTTATCACCTCAACCCTTTATACATCACATCCACTAATCCATCTACTTTGGCATCTTGGGCCAGTTCCCAAAACATGATGCCGCCTAATTTTTTACGGCGGATAAATTTTGTTTTTTCCCGGATAGATCTTTTATCATCGAATGTTGCAAATAAGTGTTTTGAGGCATTGTATTGATAAGGTGCGTTTGCTTTTTCATCCCAGTAATACATGAAACCTGAGGTGTCGCTGAAATAATTTTTAAAATTCGCAAAATCAACACCCTGTTTAAACTTGCCGGGCTGGTAAAGCCCATGATTAATATCCGGCACACTATCCCACACACGGGCATACATGGCTGCGCCAATGATGAGTTTATTGGAAGCAACGTTTTTATCTAACAGCCAGTCCACCGCCTTGGCTGTTGACTCCTGCTCAAGCCTATAATCCTGTAACAAAGAGTGGTGTCCGGTTACAGTTGAATACCCGTTTACCAGGTCGTAGCTCATCAGGTTTACAAAATCTACCTGGGGCATTACCGCATTCCAATCAATAGATTGCTGAAGGTATTGTAGAAAGCCACCAGCGGCAAAGGTGAGCAGGTAATTGCTACCCATTTCCTTGCGAAGTGCCTTTACCAGTTCGGTAAAATTATCTTTATCTGCAACATCATATTTATGGCCGGGATAGCCTTCAATGGCGGGATATTCCCAATCCAGGTCAATGCCATCAATACCATATTGTTTAAAAAGGGCCACGGTTGTTTTGGCAAAATTTTCACGGTGCTGGGTGCTGCTAAATAGATCGCTGCAGAACGAACAGCCGCCCCAGCCACCAACAGATACCATGATCTTCAATTGAGGGTATATTTCTTTTAAAGCTAACAGTTGGCGAACAGTATTTTCCTGTGCGCTGTCCCTAAACGTAAGGGTATCGTTTTGTATTTTTAAAAAGCTGTAGATAATGTGAGTGAGTTTATCTACCGGAAATTGTTTTATTGTTTCGGCCTTGCCGGTGGCGTAGGCAATTATCCGTGGCAAATCTTTCTTTTCAGACTGCGAAACTGCCGATAAACTGATGACAAGAAAAAAGAAGATGATATTTGTTCTCATAGAGTTGAAGGTAGTAAATAATCTTTATGCGGCTACGTTATCATTCCTCTTCGTTTGCAGCCTTTTCAATACTTATGTGTACAATTGTATTATGTAAGTGCGTGTACACATCGCTGATAGGCGGCGAGTTTTACAAAGTATGTTGGTAGTGATACTAAAATAATCTTTACTGCCATCGCCTGGGAAATTTTTAATCTGGGGACTCGGAGCGGAAAAATTGTTGCTCTTTATTGCGACACCAAACAAAGCTAACGAGCAATACAGGTAAAATATACTTCACAACACCTGCGCACCAAAAAAAGAGCTTTGTTAAAATCAAATTACCTATTTGCAATGCAACCTTTCTATTTCATTTCTCGGAAAATGTTATTACATTAGCATCCACAACTCAATCACATTCCGACATATTCCGCAGCTATGTAAAGCGTTAGCATTTTCTGTATTGTTAATATAGCAAAATACCCGGCAACCTCTTATTTCCCTGGCTTACCTTAATTGTATTTTTATAAGCAACCAGCTTTTTAAATAAGGATGCAAACAATATTAAACGGAGTAGCCGAAAATCCGATAAAAGAGTAGGCCCAAAAAAATACTAACATGAAACAATTAAAAACAGTTATGTGCTTAACCCTTCTGTTACTAGGCAGTACAACTTCTATTAATAGTTGTAAACCCGCCAATGCTTATTGCTCATTTGCTACAAGGAGTAACGGGTGCGATATTGACAAGAATATGATTCTATGTTTTAAATGCGATGGAAACAGCTGCCCCGACCTGGTAAATAAACAGGTCTATATAAAAAAGGGAGAAAATGATTCTTGCCTGGTTTCTTTAGGCAATAAAATTACTGACTGCGCAAAATGTGCCGAAGGTGATAGCGTTGTTGTATTAAGTAGTATTGTAATGGAATAAAACCGAGCTTACCTTTCTTTACAACAATACTATGTACCCTGAAAACAATTACTCTAATTGCCTTATACAAACCTATGTGAAAGGCCAGTAAACCTTTGTCCGTAAACCCTTGGTCACAATGAAAAGTTCACAGGGGAGTCTCTGCCAAATTCGCACGCTTACACAGTTCACAATGGCTTGCCGTAGTCGCCGTTTATTGCGAACGACCTATCAAATTTTTATCTGCCAACTCTTTAAATTTTATTACCTCCTAGTTGCT
>JBGSIG010000349.1:0-1507 GCA_041742655.1 Ferruginibacter sp.
GTGGGATGTTTTTTTGCGGAGCGACTTTACTTTTGATATATGCCAATAATATAATTACATTCGCAATACTCTTTCGTTTTCCTGCATATTTAACTACACTTTTTATTTTTTTTATGGATGCAACAGAACCTGTAATAGACACAATAAATGTAAACGGCGCCACTTACTATTTGCCGGCAAATGAAGACAATGTTATTTTCCTGGTTAATAAGGCTAAGACGGAACGAAAAATTATCTGTATGCGGGGTGCCGCTCATTCGTTTCCACTTATAAAAACACTTGAATCAGAAAGTGCCACCGACGGCAACTTATACATCATGCTTTCAAAAATGAACACGGTGAGCATTGACGAAACAGCAATGACAGTTACCGTGGGTGCAGGATGCAATTTAGGATTAGATCCTTTTGATCCTACAAAAACATCTACCCTCGAAAATTCACTGTTGTACCAGCTTGATCAGAAAAAATTGGCCATACCAGACCTGGGTGGAATTACCCACCAAACAGTTGGAGGTTTTATGTCAACAGGATCATCCGGCGGCAGTACCCAATTTTCTTTTGAAGATGCAATAATTGGCATTTCCCTTATTAATTGCAGCAGCGATGGGCCGAAAAAAGTGAGTTTCAACAGGCCTGTGCCGGATAATCCTGATGATCCGTTTTATGGTGTGGGCGTGGCCACGATGGGATTGTTTGGAGTAATTATTTCGGCAACTTTTAAATGTGTGCCAACATTTAATATAAAAGGAACCGAAACTACTACGCTGGATAATTTCGATGCCTGCCCCATTGATTTATTTAAAGACGGAAGCAGTGGCAAGCCATCTTTGCAGACATTTCTTGAAACCACACAATACACAAGGTTAATGTGGTGGCCCCAAAAAGGCATTACGAAAATGGTAGTTTGGCAAGCAAGCCAGATTGAACCTACTGCTGATTTTAAAGTGATTCCCTACAAGGAAGTTCCCTGGATTGATGGAAGCCCGGTACCGGCTACGATGGCGGCAGATTTATTGTTTTCTGCTATCGGTACATGGCCCAACTGGTTGTCGGATGCAATGGGCGAAACTGCTGAATACAAAGTAATAAAGGAACTGGTGGAGGCTTCTTTTTATCCCCTTATCCTTCCCATGATCTGCAAAATTTTTGTACCCCTTGGAGAGGACAACCATTTCCAGGATGTTTGGTACAACGGTATCCCGATGGATAACCAGATGAACGATCGTTTTATGCCTGTATGGTTTACTGAACTTTGGATTCCTATAGATCAATCGCAATCGGTGATGGCGGACCTGCAAAATTTTTACAATGAAGATCCAAAAAATGGCGGTGCATTTTCGTGTGAAATTTATGCATCGAAGAAAAATACTTTTTGGCTGAGTCCTGCACATGACACAGATGTAATCCGTATTGATGTTTTTTGGTTTGCCAATGACATCGGCAACCCGGTAGATTTTTATAAGCCATTTTGGGCACTGTTGCAGAAATATAATTTTCGGCCTCATTG
>JBGSIG010000350.1:0-3427 GCA_041742655.1 Ferruginibacter sp.
CGCCAGAGTCGCCGGGCAGTGCAATACAACTACCTTTCTCATTCCCAATAATCTGACTGACTGCATTTTTTGCAAGGGTTGCATCAATATCATTTAAAAAAACATGTGCTCCGTCTTTTACAAGCAGGCTGCATATTTCAAGACCAATACCCTGACCTGCACCGGTTACTATAGCAACTTTATTTTTAAAACTCATTTCTTTTAATTATGAATGATGAGTGATGAATTCGGAATTGAACTATGAATAATTATTGCCTGCATGACATATAGAAACTTTCAATTAAAAAAACGACAGAACTCAAAGCTCATAATTATTTACTTCAACTTACTCACCTGTTCGTTATAATATTTCACCGTTTGTATTACCGAAGGCAGATTGCTTGGCTGATCTTCTGCATCTCTTTCAATATAGATATAACCATTAAAATTTTGTTTTTTCAATTCTGCAAAAACAGCAGGAAAATTTACAACACCTGTTCCTACGGGTACATCTTTTAATGTAGGATCATTAAATGCAGCAATGTCTTTTAAATGAACGATCATAATATGGCCGGCCAGTTTTTTCACTGCTTCTACAGGATCAATACCACTCTTTGGCCAGTGGCCCAAATCGGCACAGGCACCAAAATTGGGATGGCCCTTTATTGCCTGCAAAACTGTATCAGGATTCCAGTATTGGCTAACTCCTTTCCAGTGTTCATGAATGGCCACCTTAATTCCATAGGCACCGGCAAGGCTATCGATGCTGTCCCACATTTTTATGGGGGGCTCTGCTGTTACATATTTTACACCAAATTGTTTGGCTATATCAAATTGTTTTTGCCATGACAAAAGTGTAGAATCTCCGGCTATGTAAATTGATTCCATCTTCAGGCCTTTTTTGCTGATCAATGTTTTTAATTTTTCGATTCCATATCCAGAAAGTTGCCCAACTACTGTATCGTTCAATTCAGGCCCTGCTTTATGAAAAGTATTGGGTTCAATATAGGCTACACCTGCACTGTCAACTTTGTCTAATGCCTGTGGGAAATTAAATGTGTGGAAGGTCCATAATGCCACACCAAATTTCCAGTCTTTGGCAGCATCTATTGTTAAACTGCTGACTGTAGTATTTTCTGACGTTACTGTTTGTGTGCCATTGTTACAGGCAGCAAAGAAAAATGCCACCATTGATAAAGGCAAGATCGTTTTTTTCATATTTTATCGTTTATTTTTTTGAGTAATAAAGTTCTGTATTTGTATCGAAACTGTTTCGAATTTTTTAATCAAATACTGGTGTTAAGTTAACCGTGAGTTGTCAGTGGTGAATGGTGAGTAAGCACTCCCAAGCTGCGCCATCCACTCACAACTGACCACCCGATTGCTGTCGGGTCACAACTCACTTCAAATACGGCAGATTACAATTAACAGAATAATAGTTCTATAACTCTTCCTCAGGCGATGGGGGACAGTCCAAGAACCTGCTCCCAAACTTTTTTTACAACGGGTATACCATAGACAAGATTATTTTTCCTGGTGGTTAAAATACGTTGCCCCGGGTAGGTAATTTTTTTTGACGCATCTACCGGAACAGACTGATGATAGTTATCAATAATTCCTTCAACTGTTTTTGTTATCAAAGAATGATTTCCCAGTTTTGAAATATCGATTGCAATAAACACCTGCGATAAACAGTACTCAACCTCTTTCTTGCTTATTTCATGCGTTGACAAGCCTGTTGATAAAACAGTTGCCAAAATATCCAGCAATAAAGATAAACCCGCCCCCTTCCAGTAGCCTATCGGAAGCGGTCGTTTTGATGCAAGTATTGCTGCAGCATCATTTGTCAATTCGCCCGCATTGTTATAACCTCCGGCAACGGAAAGGTTTTCATTTTGTAAAACTGCCAGCTCCATGGCGCCATACGAAAACTGCGACATGGCCATATCCAACACGATGGCTTCTTCTTTATAGGGCAATGCAAACACCAACGGATTATTGCCAAGCCTTGCATCAATGGCCCCCCATGTGGGCATGATGGCCGTGGTGTTTGTCCAGCCAATAAAAACAAAACCTTCTTTCGCAGCCTGCCATCCATAAGTGCCGCCACGCATCCAATGATTGGTATTTGCCAAGGCCACACAACCAATGCCATGTTGTTGCGCTAAAGTCATTGCAGTGTTAGTAGCATGAGTCGCATTTAAAGGGCCGGGTCCTAAATTACCATCCCATTGTTCAATGGCGCCAAATTTATTTTTCAATGATGGCGTTGCGTGCGGTAGTACATATCCATCTTTTACATATTGCACAAATCTTGGAAAACGATTTACACCATGGGTATAAATCCCATCAATGCTATTTGCAGTAAATATTGCTGCACATTCTTCCGCCCGCTCTTTTGTAAATCCAATTGTAAGCAGAATTGCTGTAAAGCGTTCCAGCATTTGCTGCGATGAGATCAATATGAAATTGTTGTCTGTCATTTGTGGTTATTGTATTTCATCATAATACTGTTTCATCACAAACCATGCTTTCTTCTTTAATCCATTGTCGCCCAATAATCCTTTACGGTTCCATCCGTTTTGGTAGATTGGATGCATTCTTACCGGCGATCTAAAATCGACCAATATCCATGGGCAGGTGCCTCTTAAAAATGGGATATTTTTAAACATGGCTACCTGGTCTTTAAACACCTGTTCCTGGAATTCTTCCCGCCAGCTGCTGGCACTATCGGCCGCACCATGATTGCCATACAATGCCTCTGCACCAAACTCACTCATGATAAGTGGTTTATTAAAATCAGATTTCCATTTAACAGTACCTGGTGTTGAAGGCCATGGCCTGTACCATCCCAGGTATTCATTCACCGCAATAACGTCCATCGCATTGCTTAGTGTATCATCTATGGTAGCTGTATTACCTTCAAATTTTATCTGGTTAAAGGCCGAAGAGATCAGGCGTGTAGGATCAAGCGATCTGCTTAAGGCAGCCATCTTTGTAATGGTAGCATCCCTGTCTTTACCAGAGCTGGTTTCGTTACTCATGCTCCAGATGATGACACTGCTGCGGTTCTTATCACGCTGTATCATTTCCTTCACCATTGTATTCATTTTATGCTGCATCGCTGTGTCACTAAAAGCAATGCCCTGGTAAACGGGTACTTCTTCCCAAACCATCAGGCCCATTTTATCTGCAAGCCTCAGTTCGTTTTCGTTGTGTGGGTAATGCGCCATGCGTACAAAGTTGCACCCGAGTTCTTTAGCCCATGTAAGCAGCTGCATCGCATCTGCTTCAGAGTATGCACGTGCCCTTCGTAATGTTGCTTCCTCATGAAAATTAACACCCTTTAAAAAAATTGTTTTTCCGTTTAATAAAATATTGGTGCCTTCTACCTCGATATTTCTGAAGCCAATTGCGTCGCTGACGCTATCCGTTTCGCTGCTTACAG
>JBGSIG010000351.1:0-18194 GCA_041742655.1 Ferruginibacter sp.
AATAGATTCTAAAGAACTGGTTGCCTATCTAAAAAAATATTTTTTAACAGAAGCTGTGGAACTAATTATTATTGGCCTGCCGAAGAATTGGGATGAAAGTGACACCCATGGTACGCCGCTGGTAGAAGCCGCTATAAAAAAATTAAAAAAGGAATTCCCTCAAATACCGCTTAAAGCAGTCGATGAACGGTATACATCAAAAATGGCAAAAGATGCAATGTTACAAATGGGCATGAAAAAAAAGGACCGGCAGGTGAAAGGAAATGTAGACATAATTGCGGCAACCATTATACTTCAGGACTATCTTCAAAGTATTCAATAATATAATTAATTGTAATTTCGTATCCACAAAAAAGCTTTTAAAATAGATTTATGATTTTACCAATAGTAGCATACGGCTCGCCGGTTTTACGAACGGTTTGTGATGATATAGATGCAGATTATCCCGATCTTCAAAAACTGATTGAAGATATGTGGGAGACGCTGTATGCCAGTAATGGCGTTGGTTTAGCGGCACCGCAGGTTAATAGAAAAATCCGATTATTTTTGATAGACAGCGAACAGGTTTTCAAAAATATGGAGGAGGATGACGAGGATAAGGATTTACCTGATGGGCCGGGAATTAAAGGGGTGTTTATTAATGCCCACATTTCAACCTTGCATGGAGCAGATTGGAGTTACACAGAAGGCTGCCTGAGCATCCCTAAAATAAGGGAAGATGTTTTACGCAAGGAATCGGTGACACTAAATTACGTGGACGAGAATTTTGTACCACATACCAAAACATTTAACGGTATCACGGCAAGGGTTATTTTGCATGAGTACGATCACACCGATGGCAAATTATTTATAGATTACATCAAGCCACTCAAGAGAACCTTGCTCAAAAGAAAACTTAACGACATCTCAAAAGGGAAAATAAATGTTGACTACAGAATGGTGTTCCCTAAATAAGCCATCCAATTGTAATAATTTGCAGGTATGAAAAAATTAGTACCTGCTTTTTTTTGCATATTATTCAATTGCCCCAGCATGGCCCAGGACAGTGCTTTAGTTGTTGGAAAAAAGGTCATCACCCTTAGCGAAATAGTTTTAAATAATAAACTGAATGTTCCTGCCTTTATTGAGCGTGTAAAAAACGATAGTAGTTTTTATAAGGCATTTCTCAACCTGCGCCTGCTCAATTATTCTGCCATCAACGATATCCGGATGCTTGATAAAAAAGGCAACAACCAGGCAACACTTTTTTGTAAAACCATGCAAATAGTAGAAAATAACTGCAGAAGCATGGAGGTAAAGAATGAACAAAGTTCAGGAGATTTTTACACTGGCAATCATAAATACAATTACTACACTGCACAAATGTATGCGTCACTATTTTTTACGGTAGATACTGTTTGTGGAGAGGATAACATTGTTGCGGGCACTGCTTTTAGTACATCAGGCAAAACCGGCCTTGAAAAGCACAAGGAGCAATTGAAAATGTTGTTTTTTAATCCCGGTAAAAAAATAAGCGGCCTTCCATTTATTTCAAACAAAACACCCATTTATGACGATGATATGGCCGACCTATATGATATGAGTGTTGATATGGACGAGTATAATAAAACCAGTTGTTATATTTTTAAACAGAAAGTAAAACCCGGCAAAGTAGGAAGTGTGGTATTAGATGAAATGACAACCTGGTTTGATGACAAAACTTTTGAAGTGGTGGCCCGCAATTATAATTTAAGTTATACTGCGGGAATATACGATTTTAATGTATCGATGGAGGTTCAAATGACCCATGCTGGCCCATTCCTTGTACCCGAATTAATACGCTATAATGGCAACTGGAAAGTAATTTTAAAAAAGCGGGAACGGGGGGTATTTACAGCAACGATGTTTGATTTTAAGTAGTTATTTCTTTCAAGCTTTACTATTTTTTGACTGTTAAACCTGAGAAGCCACAAGGCCGAATAATAGGATCTTCAGGAATATTTAAGAATTAACAGCAAAAAGAAACCATTGCAGAATGGCCTAATTGAATAAAATCAATGAAAAATAACTTTTTTAGTTGTAAAATTGCAAAAGAAAACAATCACCGTTATGAAATTCTGTACTTTTATTTTTATGTTTATTGTTAATTCCTGCGTTGCGCAACAATGGCAAGCAGAAATTATGGGCGGCATTACTGGCTATAGTGGCGATTTGGCGCAGCCCTCTGTTTCGTTCAAAACTATGGGGCCCGCCGTAGCAGTTAATATGAAATATCTCTTTCCGAATAATTTTCTTTTGTTAAGGGGCGGAGTTAGTTATGGTAAGGTATCTGCAGATGATAAAAATAACGACAATACTGTCGGCCTGCAGTCACGCAATCTTAATTTTAAAACGGATATTATTGAAGGAAGTATTTGTCTGGAAGTAAACATACTTGACCCCGATGAGTATGTTGGCTATCCGTACTTGTTTACCGGAGTAGGTTTATTTCATTATAATCCCTATACATATGATGACAATAACCAAAAAACTTTTCTTCAGCCTTTGGGTACAGAGGGGCAAGGGCTTGCTGCTTATCCCAATAGAAAAGTTTATTCGCTAACACAATGGTGCATTCCATTTGGAGTCGGTTGGAAATATAAGATTAATGAAAGATACGACCTTATTTACGAGTTGGGATTTCGCTATACCAATACAGATTACCTTGATGATGTAAGCACAACCTATGCTGACCCGCAAATTCTACTTCAAAGCAGGGGCCCAATTTCTGAACAACTGGCTTACAGGCAGGTAAAACCTCCGGAAGCTACTCCCGGTAGAATTAGAGGAAATCCTGAGGCTAAAGATTGGTATTACATGACCGGCATTAAATTATGCCTTAAGCTTGGCTCCGATTATTGATTCTGTTTAAATAGATTTTCATGGAGGAGAGTGCAAAATAATGTAGTCTATCAAACTTTTCTACACGCTCTTTTCGCTGCCAATATTTTTTAGTTGATATCATTCTTATTTTTGCTGTACTTCGTCCATTTTTCAATTACTTCCGCCATATCAAGGGGTAAATTACTTTCAAATAGTATAGGTTGTTTAGTAGTGGGATGCACAAAACCAAGTTCTTTGGCATGCAGTGCCTGCCGCTTGCAAAGTGAAAAACAATTGTCTACAAATTGCTTGTAGCGGGTAAAAACAGTCCCTTTAACAATTGCATCTCCACCATAAAAATCATCATTAAATAAAGGATGGCCAATGTATTGCATATGCACACGTATCTGGTGGGTACGGCCTGTTTCGAGACGACACTCTACTAGGGTTACATAGTTGAAGCGCTCCAGAACTTTAAAGTGTGTGACAGCTTCTTTTCCATAATCGCCATCAGGGTAGGTGGTAAATAATTTTCTAAAACGCTGGTGGCGGCCCACATGTCCACGGATAGTGCCCTCGTTTTCTTCGAAATCACCCCAAACTAGGGCAATATATCTGCGATGCACAGTATGATCAAAAAATTGTTTTGCCAAATCGGTCATGGCCCTGGGAGTTTTTGCCAACACCAACAAACCAGAAGTATTCTTATCTATTCTGTGAACCATACCAAAGCGAGGTAAATCGCTTTCTTCAAGCGTTGGATTTTGCTGTTGTAAATAATACGCAACTCCATTAATTAATGTACCATTGGGATTGCCACTGCCCGGATGCACTACTAAACCTGCCTGTTTATTTACTACCAAAATATCTTCGTCTTCAAACACAATGCTTAGAGGAATATTTTGTGGAATGATATTGTTGCTTTCCGGGTGCCGGTTATCAAATACCACAATTCTATCATAAGGTTTTACTTTATAATTCGACTTCACCGGTTTATCATTTACCAGCACCATTTCATTGTCGATGCCCTGTTGAATTTTATTTCGGGTTGCGCCTTCTATCCGATGCATCAAAAATTTATCAATGCGCAGTTGTTCCTGCCCTTTAGCCACTTCAATCACCAGTCTTTCAAACAGTTCATCATTGTCCTGTAATTCTTCTTCGTTGATGTCAATAATTTCGTTGCTCATTTGTGTTTATTTAACCTGCTAACTGCATTCCGTTAACTTTGCAAAATAAACTAATTACGTTGGATAAGCAGGTAGTATTATTTAAAGATTTGGGTATTATTGACTACAAAGCCGCTTGGGATTACCAGGAGAAATTGTTTCAGCAAAATGTTGGTATTAAAATGGTTCTTCGAAAAAGAGAACTTGGTGATGATAATTTTATCGATAATGGGCCTGCTTACGACCCAGGCCAAACTGTTCTGCCAACAACATTTTCAACGCAACACTACCTACTTTTCTGCGAACACCAACCAGTATTGACGCTTGGTAAAAGTGGCCATGAAAAAAATATTTTGATCAGCGAAGCAGACATGGCCAAACGGGGTATACAATATTTTAAAACCAACAGGGGAGGAGATATTACCTTTCATGGCCCACAGCAAATTGTTGCCTATCCAATTATTGACCTGGAGAAATTTTATACCGACATCGGTAAATATCTTCGTGCCCTGGAGGAAGTTATCATTCTTACGATGGAAGATTATGGGTTAAAGGGTCAACGTAGCAAAGGCGAAACCGGCGTTTGGCTGGATGTTGGAGTAACTGGCAGCGAAAGAAAAATTTGTGCTATGGGTGTTCGTTGCAGCCGGTGGATAACCATGCACGGCTTTGCGTTTAATGTAAATACCAACCTTGATTATTTTGATACCATTGTTCCCTGCGGAATAGAAAACAAAAAAGTAACTTCTCTTCAAAAAGAATTAAACCGGCATATCGACTTCATTGAAGTAAAAAATAAATTGAAATCAAATTTTGAAAAAGTATTTTCAGTACAACTGGAATTATTTCAATCTTAATTTTGTGTCCTCTTTTTTGTCTTGCCTGTTTCGGGTGGCGGCGGGCCAACCCGCCCATCCCGGCCAATATAAAATTTATATTTTTCCAACAATATATCATCGTCAAACAAGTCGTAATAAAACCAACCGGTACGAAGAAAATTTACTTTATCAACTATCAGGTAAGCTTCAGTTATCTTTTTTATCGCAAAAACAGGTTTGCCTTTATCATCATAAAAACGAAGTGAGAAATTTACTTTTTCTGCATCAGGTAAATTTAAAATAAGATTGTTGTCTTTGTTTGTATAGATAAATTTACTGGGCACAAAACCAGACTGTATTACCGGCTTTGGAAATTTTCTTGCTGGGATAAGATCTTTCTCGATTATTACCGCTGGTTCAGGTACTTTATCCGGAGTTTCTGCCAGGTGATTTTGAGATGTATCAGGAAGATTTTTTTGCGCAATGTCCGCTCCTTGTTTTCGCAGTGAATCGATTACATTTTGCCGGTCTTGTTTTGGCATGTTCTCTTCTCCTGAAACGGTATTTTCAGAAGGCTTATTGGCAGCCTGCTTTTCGATAGATTTTATCGATGGCCTGTGAGCACTGGAAAATATATATGTGCCGCCCTCAAAAGCAACGAAAACCCGGTAAAACATCCTGGCATTCGGAGCATTTCGATCCACAAAACCATTTTCTTTACTCATTGGATTTAAAACGCTGCCAATAGTGGTAAAATTTTTTAAACTATCGTTCGACCGCTGAATATTCAGGTTGCTGATTTTTGCGCCGTAATTATTTTTCCAACTTATAACAATCTGGTTACTAATGCTTACCACAGAAATTCTGGGTAAAGTATCCTGCGCAAATGATTTTAAGGAGCAGCTTATAATAAATGTGGCAACCGGTAGAAAAAATTTAAGCATAGTTGTCTTTAAACGCCGAAAATTTAAAATTATTCGTTACAAAGATAATTGCTGTTAAAACAAATTAGAAAATTAAACTACCTGAAGGTAAAGACAGATTTCCCTGGAGTCCTCCAGTGTGCAAACAGGTTATTTCACTGCCTGGTGCAAAGAATCCCTTGTCTACACTGTCCAATACCGCAAACATCATTTTGGCCGTATAAACAAAATCAGTGGGCAACTCAAATTGACGGTACAATTGGTTCATGAAATGAATAAGTTGCTCCGTTTTTTTAGCGTAACCCCCAAAATGATAACCTTCCAATAATTGAAATGAATGCTCGATACCAGTGAGGTGGGTTACCCTTTCGGCTATATCACTCATCCCCTTTAAAACAGGCACGCCAATAACCTGTTGATTATTTTTTGCGCCAGTAAGTAATCCGGCAAGTGTGGTAGCAGTACCCAACGCAGTACATATATGAGTAGTGTTTTCACTAACATATTTACATATTAAAGCCGCTCCGGCAGCACCTTTTGGGTGATAGCCTCCTTCGGGAACAACCAGGGATCCCACCTCCTCCTCATTCAGTTTATCCAAAAAATAGTCCGATTCTTTGTTTTTGTAACTTTCTCTCGATGTGAAATACAATTGCATTCCATAATCGATGCAGGCAGTTAGTGTGTGCGAAAGATTGGCAGGCCGTTCGCCGCGTATAAAGCCAATACTTTTTAACCCTGATATTTTGCACGCATAGGCTGTGGCCACCAGGTGATTTGAATAGGCGCCTCCAAACGTAATAATACCGGGCAGAGATAATTCAATAGCTTCGTTCAGGAAATAGTGAAGCTTAAACAATTTATTGCCAGATATAGTTGGATGAATTTTATCCAGTCTCAATACGGATAAACTTACATTTTTTTGCTGCAGGATATTATTTGAAATTGTATCAATTGGTATGATTGAAGTATTGAATAACATTTTTTTAACCTGATTATATTATTTTCGCATTCACAATATACAATTCCACGCATTTCGGTGAAGGAAATTATTTGCAAAAATTATTTGAAAGTAACATATTCAATTTTAACAACTCCTGTATTATTACAGGCAAAACTTTACATTAATTATGCAACCAACTTTAGTAGTTTTAGCAGCAGGTATGGCCAGTCGTTACGGCAGTATGAAACAGGTACAGGGTTTTGGCCCTAGTGGGGAAACGATTATGGAGTATTCAATTTACGACGCTATCCGTGCTGGATTTGGCAAAGTGGTTTTTCTTATTCGTGAAGAATTTTTGGAAATGTTTACAGAAACATTTGCTTCAAAGTTAACCGGAAAAATAAAAGTAGATTTTGCATTTCAGGAACTACAAAAATTTACCGGCGACAGAATGATACCGGCTGAACGGAAAAAACCCTGGGGTACAGCGCATGCAGTACTTTGTTGCAAAGGAATAGTGAACGAGCCTTTTGCAGTTATTAATGCTGATGATTTTTATGGAAAAGATGCTTTTGTAAAAGCCTATAATTTTTTAAAAAGCAATGGTACTGATTCTAACTATGCCATTATTGGATATGAGCTAAAGAAAACTTTAAGCGATAATGGCAGTGTAAGCCGCGGCGTTTGTAAGGTAGATAGCGATAATAACCTGGTTGATATTAACGAACGTACAAAAATATACCGAAACGAAACCGGTAGTATTACCTACGAGGATGAGGCTGGCTTGCATGAAGTAAGCGAAGATGCGACAGTGAGTATGAATTTCTTTGCATTTGGCAGCAATTTTATTAACCAATGCGAAAATTATTTTGGCGAATTTTTAGACAGGGAAATTGATAATCCGAAAGGCGAATTTTTTATCCCGCTGGTAGTGGATAAAGTTGTGAAAAATAAGGAGGGTAAAGTGAAAGTAATACCCACGCCAGCGCAATGGTTTGGTGTTACCTATAAGGAAGACGCACCGGAGGTTAAAGCCAGTGTTGATAAATTAGTTGCGGATGGCGAGTACCCGGTATCGTTGTGGGCTTGATTGACGTTGGTAAAAAGACGCATCGAAACAACATGCTATTAAATAAAAAAGGCCACCCATATTACTGGGTAGCTTTTTTAGATTAGGGTTTAATTTTTTTTAGTTTCCAATTACCATGTAAACAAATTCCTCCATCTTCTTCACTTGCTGCACTCTTTCGAGGCCTTTTAAATTTGAATTTCCGGGGGTCTTTATCTGTTCAGATTTATCATCAGCTTTTTTAAGGCTATCAATCAAATCAAAAATATTTTTAGATTTAGCTGCATACACAACTCCATCAGCCTTTGAATCTTTTGCAGTGATAACAGCAATGATTTCTCCATTGCGGTTAATGATAGGTCCACCACTGTTGCCCGGGTTTGCCGAAACCGTTAATTGGTACGCAGTAGTATCGCCATCACTGCCTGATTTTGCACTGATATATCCTTCACCATATACAACTTCGTTACGGGGAAAACCTAAGGTGAAAAATTGTTCACCAACGTCCGAGTTAGATTTCCGGATGCTGTACGGCAGGTTGGTTACAGCCTTAAAACTAGTATCATTTATCTTTAAAATAGCAAGGTCAACTATGTTATCAATATACACTGAGGAAGCTGTAAAATATTGCCCTTTGTTATTCTCAACATAAATATTTTTCATTTTATTAATAACGTGCGCATTCGTAACCAAATAGCCTTTTCCGTCAATCAAAAATCCGGTTGCTCTAAAATCAACTTTAGGTTCAGGCTTTTGTGTAACATCAGGTAAAGCACTGGTGTTTTTTTTCAAATAATAAACATCAACATTTGTTTTGTTTAGTTCTTTTACCAGGTCGATATAGTTTTCATTGCCATATTTTTTGGTGTAAGTGATCATTAAGCCAAGCGTAAGGAGCGAAATAAAACCAGCTATTGATGCCGCTACTGCTATGTTGCGTTTATACTTACTCCAGAAGTTTATAACTTTTGCGGTGCCTGCTAATTTTGGCGCAGCAAGCAATCCTTCTTCATCGAGGTTAGCTTCTACCTCATGTAAAGAATGTTTGAAAAATTTGATGGCGCCATATTTATCTAGCCCTTGTAAAAAAAAGGTATGCTCCACCACCATTTGATCTACTTCAGCATTCTTCTTCCGCATGTCCTCAAAAAAGGTCTTTTCTTCGTTCGACATGTCTCCCGATAAATAACGCTCCACGGCTTGTAAAAGTAAAATGTCTTCCATGTCAATTATGCATTTTTATATTGTGCAAAGAATATTTTTTTCAATCTTAACAAACACTTGTACTTCTGGGTTTTCGCATTATCAGCGTTTGTGTAGCCAAACTCCAGCGATATTTCCTGCATGTTCTTCTTTTGCAGGTAATAGGCATCCAACAAACTTTTACAAGGCTCGCCAATTTTACCCATGGCATGATCCATTATAATAAAATCGTTGTTTAACTTTTCGTGTTCTTCAATTTCTTCTTCAACAGGTACAGTTTCTTCAAGGCTTTCAACCTGGGTACTAAATTTACTAACCTGCTGCAATCTCTTTAGCCATAAACGCCTGCATATGGAATATACATAAGTTTTAATTTGGCAGTTTAACGAAAATGATGGTGATTTTGACCTTTCGTATAGTACAACCATCGCTTCCTGAAAAATATCACGGGCATCATCAACGGAGCCATTATTATGTAATACAAAAGTCTGAATCATGGAATAATTCAAACGATAAATAGCTTCAATTGACTTTTTATCGCTTTCTGCCAGTCCTTTTAAAAGCAATTGATCTTGTTCTGTAGTACTCACCTGTGTTGTATTAATACGTTTAAGCCTGCAATAGTAACCCAAAGCAACGAAGAAATTTTTTAATAAAACCTGGGTTACCTTTTTTGATTAGTAGTATTAAGCTGTATATAATTAACAAATTAAAACTCAAAAAATGAAAAAAGTACTTTTTGTATTTGCTATCGCAGCTTCTTTAGTTGCTTGTAACAACTCTGCTGACACTTCGGCTACAGCTTCTGCTGATTCTGCTAGAATTGCTGATTCTATCGCTGCTGCAACTCCAGCTATGATGGATACCGCTGCCGCTAAAATAGATACTGCCGCTGCAATGATTGATAGCGCTGCCGCTAAATTGGATAGCGCAATTAAGAAATAATTAATAGTCCGGTTCCCTGATTGCTTAAATTTAATTACCGGCTCTATATAAAGATTTTCATATGGCAAGCAATCGTTAAGTCGCCCCTATTCTTAGGGGCGTCTATTTTTTTACCCCTTGCTATTGAAAAGAATTAAAGTAAAGGTGGCATTTGCTGATATTTTTTCAAACTGTTTTGATAATTGTTGGTAAATTATTTGCAAATTCAATTAATTACCCTACTTTCGTCATCCAAATGATGACAAAAGGAATTTACACCCGATTTTATTTTAGTTTCTATTTTAAAAATAGACCGGGTGTCTTTTGTTAAGTACTGAAAAAATAAACAGATTAACATAAAAAGGAATCCCGGCTAAAATGGCCGGGATTTTTTTTGTGCCAGGCAAAAGAAAGCGAATAAATTAATATTTCAAAATGAGCAGTCGGCATAATTTAAAGAATGTTCCCGCCGTTAGTGAAACCAATGGTCTGCCCTCTGTAAAAGTATCGATACAGGGCTTTGAAGGCTGTTTTCACCAGGAGGCAGCAAGGCTTTTTTTTGGTAACTCCATCGAAGTTATTTGTTGTGCTACCTTTCGTGAAGTAGTAAACATCGCCGGTGATGTAATGCAAAGCAATGGCGGCGTGATGGCTATTGAAAACTCAATTGCTGGCAGCATTTTACCGAATTATAATTTATTGCAAAGCAGCAACCTTACCATTATCGGTGAAGTTTATTTACAAATAAACCAGCATTTGATGGTAAACCATGGTGTTCAATTAGCTGATATCCGGGAAGTACATTCCCACCCAATGGCTATACAGCAGTGCTTTGGATTTTTAGATAAACACAGTTGGAAGTTGGTAGAAAAGGAAGATACGGCGCTTAGTGCTAAACTGGTTCATCAACACAGAAGTACGCATGTGGCCGCTATAGCAAGTAAGCTGGCGGCCGAAATTTATGATCTTGAAATCATTGCTCCAAACATTCATACTTTAAAGAATAACTATACCCGGTTTTTAATATTAAAAAAAGCAGGGGAGAGAAATGAAATTAATGGGGCAGATAAGGCATCCATTAATTTTCATACCGATCACTCAAAAGGGAGCCTGGCAAAAGTACTTACTTTGATTGCTGATGCTGGTGTGAATCTCAGCAAATTGCAGTCATTCCCAATCCCGGGCAGCGATTTTAGATATTCTTTTCATGCCGATTTGGAGTTTGACGATGTTAATCAATTTTACCATGTAGTGAAAAAAATAGAACCTTTTACAGAACAGGTTAAAATATATGGTATTTATAAAAATGGTAGAAGGGTATCATTCAAACCAATTAGCCCGAAGGCGGAAAAGCAAATGATAAAATAAATATAGGCAAACATTTAAGATAACTAAGATTAATCCATGAGTAACGAAATTATTTCTGCGACACCGGCTGCAACAATTTCTTCGCCTGCACAAGGTGGAGCTTTGAAGATGCGCATTGCTTCACGATTACAAGGTGTTGGCGAATATTATTTTTCGCAAAAATTAAGAGAGATTGATGAGATGAATAAGGCCGGGAAAAAAGTGATTAACCTTGGAATAGGCAGCCCTGATTTACCACCGGACAATAATGTAATGGAGACATTGTACAATGAAGCAGCAAAGCCTAACCAGCATGGATATCAGAATTATAAAGGTAGTCCGCTGCTTCGCATCGCCATTGCTGACTGGTATAAAAAATGGTACGATGTAAGGTTAAATGCAGACGCTGAAATTTTACCGCTAATTGGCAGTAAAGAAGGCATCATGCATATTTGTATGACTTATCTCGACAAGGGCGACGATGCATTAATACCTAATCCCGGCTACCCTACTTACAAAAGTGCAGTAAAAATTGCAGGAGCTAACGCTATAGAATACACGCTAACGAAGGAGAACAACTGGTATCCCGATTTTAATGCACTGGAGAAATCCAATCTGCAGAATGTAAGGTTGATGTTTGTAAATTATCCACAAATGCCAACGGGTCAAATGCCGACAAAAGAACTTTTTACACAACTTGTGGCGTTTGCAAAAAAGCATAATATTTTGTTGGTACATGATAATCCCTATAGTTTTATTTTGAATGAAGAACCCATGAGCTTATTAAGTGTTGATGGTGCCATGGAGGTTGCGGTAGAATTGAATTCATTAAGTAAATCGCACAACATGGCGGGCTGGCGCATAGGTATGCTGGCGGGTGCTAAAGAAAGAATAGATGAGGTGATCCGGTTTAAAAGTAATATGGATAGTGGTATGTTTTTACCACTTCAATTAGCTGCCGTCAAAGCCCTGCAATTGGAAAAGGATTTTCATTCGGAAGTAAATAAAGTGTACAGAGCCAGAAGAGAAAAAGTGATTGAATTGTTGCAATTGCTGGAATGTACTTTTGATGAAAAACAAGTCGGCTTGTTTATGTGGGCAGCAATACCCACCGGCTATGAAAGCGGGTATCAACTGAGTGATAAAGTGTTGTACGAATCGAATGTTTTTATTACTCCCGGTGGAATTTTTGGAAGTGCAGGAGATAATTATGTAAGGATTAGTTTGTGCAGCAGTGTAGAAAAAATTACTGAAGCCATAGAGAGAATTAAAAAAGTATTGTAAAGAGCTGTTACCAGTGTATTAAGCGAAAATAAAAAATAGTAAAGATTTTTATTAAATGGGAAATAAAGAGCCTTTCATTGAGGAAAAAATGTTGTCTCCGGTTGCCGCGGCAAAGCCTTTCTCCGACGGTGGCGATGCAGGGGGATTGGTTGTAACCATAGTAGGTGTAGGTTTAATAAGTGGTTCATTTGCTTTGGCCATGAAGGAAAAGGGATTTGCTAAGAAAATTATTGGTGTAAGCAAAACCGAAGCCAGTCTGCAAAAAGCAAAAGAACTTGGTATAATTGATGAAGGATTGCCATTGGAAGAAGCGGTAAAACAGAGTGATTTTATTTACGTTGCTATTCCGGTTGATGCAACAGTAACGGTGATGAAGCGAATAATGGATTTGCTGACAGATAAGCAAATGGTTGCCGATGCAGGTTCTACAAAATTTGTGTTGTGCGATGCATTAAAGTATCATCCCATGCGAAGTCGTTTTATTGCAACACATCCTATGTGGGGTACGGAGTACAGTGGTCCGGAAGCCGCCGTGAGAGGAGCTTTTGAAGGAAGGGCATGTGTGATTTGTGAGAAGGAAAAAACCGATGAAACTGTTGTAGCAACGGTAGAAAATATTTACAAAACACTTGGTATGAACATTGTGTATATGGATGCACATGGCCATGATATTCATGCCGCTTACATCAGCCATATATCGCACATTACTTCGTTTGCGTTGGCGAATACGGTGTTGGAGAAAGAGAAAGAAGATGATGCTATTTTTGCGCTTGCTGGTGGTGGATTTGAAAGCACCGTTCGTTTGGCGAAAAGTAGCTCAGCCATGTGGGCGCCTATTTTTATGCAGAATAGGGAAAATGTTTTGGACGTATTGAGCGAACATATCTCGCAGTTAAGAAAATTTAAAGCGAGTTTGGAAAAAGAGAACATGGAATACCTGGTAGAGTTGATGGAAAATGCAAACAGGATAAAAAGAATTTTGCAATGATCTATAGGGATGCAGGCTTTGATGATATTAAACAAATGCAAGTAGTGAGGAATGCGGTAAAGGAAAATGTGTTGAGCAACCCGGCTTTAGTCACCCCCGCTGATTATGAAGAATTTCTATTTAAGCGTGGCCGGGGTTGGGTGTGTTTGATAAATGATGTGGTGGTTGGTTTTTCAATTGTTGATTTGAAAGAACATAATATTTGGGCTTTGTTTGTGCATCCTGATTTTGAAAAACAAGGAATCGGGAAAAAATTGCATGATATTATGCTCTGCTGGTACTTTGACAATTATGAAGAAAAAGTGTGGTTGTGCACCAGCCCAAGTACCAGGGCTGCAGCATTTTACAAGATGCAGGGTTGGCAGAAAATAGGCACGCATGGAGCAAACGAAATAAAATTTGAGATCAGTTTTTCTCAGTGGAAGAATAGAGGTAAAAAGCCAATTGAGGTTGAACAGTCTTGCTGATGAATAACATTAATAACTGTAAAGAAGATAATAGAATTATAAATGTTGGTAACAAAAACTAATTTTACAATGCAAACAGAAAACAAGACAATGAAAGATTTAATGCAGGAAAAATGGGCCAAACGTCCGTTAATTATTAGTGGCCCGTGCAGTGCCGAAACCGAAGAACAAGTACTGGAAACAGCTACCAGGCTTGCTAAAACCGGCAAAGTAGATATGTTGCGTGCAGGTATATGGAAGCCACGTACAAAGCCTGGGCTATTCGAAGGTATCGGAACAAAAGGTTTGCCATGGTTGCTGCAGGCAAAAAAGATAACCGGCTTGCCAACAACTGTAGAAGTTGCTACCGCCAAGCATGTGCAAGATGCTTTGCAGTTTGATGTAGATATGTTGTGGATTGGTGCAAGAACTACCGTTAATCCATTTAGCGTGCAAGAGGTAGCGGATGCTTTGCGTGGAGTTGACATTCCGGTATTGATTAAAAATCCGATTAACCCCGACCTTGAATTATGGACTGGTGCCATTGAGCGTATTCAGAAAGCAGGCATTACACAAGTGGGTATGATTCACCGTGGGTTTTCCAACTATGGTAACACGGATTTCCGCAATGCACCGATGTGGCATTTGCCAATTGAAATGAAACGCCGTTTCCCGGAAATGATTTTGATTTGCGATCCTTCACACATCTGCGGTAATAGAACCGGTCTGCAGTCTATTTCTCAAAAAAGTATTGATTTGGATTTTGATGGCGTGATGATAGAAAGCCATATCGATCCCGACAATGCATGGAGCGATGCAAAGCAACAAATTACGCCTGAACGTCTATCGGAAATGCTGGGCGATTTAATATGGCGTTCTGAAAAAACAGATAAGCAGGAATTTATAACGGCGCTGGCTACACTAAGAGAACAGATCAATCACGTAGATGATGAACTGCTGGCATTAATTGCACAGCGCATGAAAATTGCTGATAAAATAGGCGAATATAAAAGAGCTAATAATATTACAATTTTACAGACAAATCGCTGGAACGATATTTTACAAAGAGCAATTGGTAAAGGAGAGAAACTTGGCTTGAGCGAGGATTTTATAACCAAATATTTTGATGCGGTGCATTTGGAAAGTATTAATCATCAGAATAAGGTGATGAACAGCCCGGGCTAGGGTGTTGGAGAAGGAGAGTTTAGAAGATAGGAAATTATTTAATGCTTAAGTTAATAGAAGAGAGGGCTTTATGAAAATAGTAAAAGTTTCATCATTGGCAGACGCTTCACAGGCTGTGACCGCTAGTGGGAATTTTGGTGGTGTCTATTACTTTGATGCAGCGTTTGCTGAACTTGAACAGGTTGTTGACAAGCCGCAAACAATTCTCATTACCGATACAAATGTTTTCGACCATCATAAATTACTTTTTGATGGCTGGCAGACCATTGTAATAACTGCGGGTGAAGAACATAAGCAGCAAAGTACAGTTGATTTTATTATTGGGGAACTGATTAAGAAAAATGCTGACAGAAATACTTTTATAGTAGGCGTTGGTGGCGGCGTAGTTACAGATATAACTGGCTATGCTGCCAGTGTGTATATGCGAGGTGTGAAATTTGGTTTTGTGCCCACCACAATCCTCGCAATGGTAGACGCTGCTATTGGCGGTAAAAATGGCGTAGATGTCGGCATTTATAAAAACCTGGTAGGGGTTATTAAACAACCCCAATTTTTATTGTTTGATTATTCTCTGTTAAAATCTCTGCCGCAGGAGCAATGGATAAATGGCTTTGCTGAAGTGATAAAGCATGCATGTATAAAAGATGCTGAATTATTTAAGCTATTGCAAAACGAATCCATTGAAAATTTTCAGAGCGACACAGATAAACTGGCAGCTTTAATTGAAAAAAATGTGCAGATAAAAACTACGGTTGTAGTAAATGACGAATTTGAAAAAGGCGACAGGAAACTTTTAAACTTCGGTCATACGCTTGGACATGCGATAGAAAATATTTATCAATTACCACATGGCTATGCAGTAAGTATAGGTATGATGGCTGCCTGCCAAATTTCATCCTCCATCAATAATTTTCCTGCAACAGATGCTGAGAAAATAAAGTCTCTTTTAGAGAAATACCACTTACCCACTGGCTACGATTTTGATAAAGAAAAAATATGGGAGGTGTTAAAGATGGATAAAAAAAGGGCAGGCGACAGAATGAATTTTATTCTCTTGAATTCAATTGGCCATGCAGTTATACAACCCATTGCAATGAGCGAACTGGGCAATTTAGTATATTAAAATCAATTCGGGATAGTGGCTTTTAGCCCACTCCCTGACTTTGAAAACACAGTAATTAATTATGATTGTAACAATACAGCCAGCCTTTGTTTCAGGCAATATCAATGCACCTACGTCTAAGAGTTCTATGCAAAGAGCTTGTGCTGCTGCATTGCTGAATGAGGGGATAACAATCATTACTAATCCTGGAAAAAGTAATGACGATCTTTCAGCATTAGGGATAATAAAAAGTCTGGGTGCTGAAGTTAATGAACAACAAGACGGCAGCTTATTAATTAAATGTTTTCCACCTGACGGTTCTAAAATGGAGGGTGGAGGAGCGTTGAATTGTGGCGAAAGCGGCCTTGGTATAAGGATGTTTACGCCGATTGCTGCATTAAGCAAAGAACCAGTTGTGATTAATGGAACCGGCAGTTTATTGACGAGGCCCATGAATTTCTTTGATGAAATATTTCCACAACTGGGCATTGGCATTGAGTCGAATAACGGAAGATTACCCATCAAAATAAAAGGGCCTTTACAGCCGAAGAATATTAGCATAGACGGATCCCTGAGTTCTCAATTTTTGACAGGTTTGTTAATGGCCTACGGAAAAGCGTGCTCTGAGCCGGTAACCATTACCGTAACCAATTTAAAAAGCAAGCCATATATTGATCTCACCTTGCAGGTGATGAAAAATTTCGGCTACGATGTTGTAAATAATAATTACGAATCTTTTTTAATTAACCCCGTGATTGCATCACAGCGCAATCCAGTAAATTATACGGTGGAAGGAGATTGGAGCGGTGGTGCTTTTCTATTGGTAGCAGGTGCTATTGCGGGTAGTATCACAGTGAAAGGATTGGATACTTTTTCCACCCAGGCCGATAAAGCAATTTTGCAGGCGCTGATAGACTGTGGTTGCACGATGTCAATCCAGGAAAAACAAATTGATATTGCGTGCCCCACGACGGGAACCGATGCATTAAAACCGTTTCATTTTGACGCAACCGATTGTCCTGATCTTTTTCCTCCGCTGGTTGCGTTGGCGGCTTATTGCAATGGTACTTCGGTGATAGAAGGAGTTACCCGGTTGGCCCATAAAGAAAGTAACAGGGGTTTAACTTTACAGGAAGAGTTTGGCAAAATGGGTATAGCAATAACGTTGCAGGATGACCTCATGATGGTGAAAGGAGTTGGCGGTGTAAAAGGAGCAAAGGTTCATTCGCACCACGATCATCGTATTGCAATGGCATGCGCAGTAGCAGGGCTAAAGGCTGATAGAGAAACAACCATCGAAGAAGCGGAAGCCATTAATAAATCTTACCCAGATTTTTATGAGCATTTAAAACAATTGGGTGCGGCGGTGGTTTGAAATACAACCTAATTAAACAGATAAAATTTATTTTAAACGAAACTCCCCTTTGGGGGAATGGGGATAAATTATGAACAGTTTTGGACGAATATTCCGCGTAAGTATTTTTGGCGAATCGCATGGTGAATGCGTGGGTATAAACATTGATGGCTGCCCAGCAGGCTTACCATTAAGCGTAGACGATTTTACTACTGATATTGAAAGAAGAAAAGCAGGAGCCAAAGGCACCACTCCACGTAAAGAAGCAGACCTGCCTAAAATAATGAATGGTGTTTATAATGGTAAAACTACTGGTGCGCCAATTACTATTTTGTTTGACAACACCAATACCCGGAGCGGAGATTATGAAAAACAAAGGGCTGTTCCAAGGCCGGGCCATGCAGACTTTGTAGCTACGAAAAAATTTGGTGGTTTTGAAGACTACAGGGGCGGAGGACATTTTAGTGGCAGGCTCACGGTATGTTTGGTTGCGGCAGGAGTAATAGCAAAAAAATTATTGAATAAAATAAATATTGCCGCAACTATATTGGAAATTGGCGGAGAGGCTGATACAGAAATTGGCTTGCAAAAGGCAATT
>JBGSIG010000352.1:0-2137 GCA_041742655.1 Ferruginibacter sp.
GGTAATAAATGACCTTTTAAAAATGCGCCAGTATTTTGAAACAGGCATTACAAAGTCGTACACTTTTAGAAAAGAGCAGCTGACAAAATTAAAATCGGCGATCGTTCATTACCAGGGGGACATCAAAGATGCATTGTACAAAGACCTAAAGAAAAGCCCCGAAGAAAGTTGGGTAACCGAAACAGGATTTTTATTATCAGAAATTTCTTATACGCTGGGCGAATTAAAAAACTGGATGGAGCCCGAAAAAGTAGGCACCAATTTATTGAACCTGCCGTCTAAAAGCTATATCGTAAAAGAACCTTTAGGCACCGTACTAATCATTGCACCGTGGAATTATCCCCTGAATTTATTGTTCACGCCTTTAGTGGGAGCCATCGCTGCCGGCAACTGCGCCGTATTAAAAGCATCTGAATTTGCACCTGCTACAGCTGCAGTTATGAAGAAGATAATTGAGGAAGTTTTCGACAGGCAATATGTTTTATTTATTGAAGGGGATGGGGCCACCGTTATTCCGGAGATGATGAACAATTTTGTGTTTGACCATATTTTTTATACCGGCAGCACCTCGGTGGGTAAAATCATTTACCAGGCTGCGGCAAAGGACCTGGTGCCAGTTACGTTGGAACTGGGTGGTAAAAGCCCCTGTGTGGTAGAAGAAGATGCCCACATAACGGTTTCGGCTAAACGCATTGCAGTGATTAAGTTTTTAAACACCGGGCAAACCTGCATTGCACCCGATTATGTGCTGGTACATGCATCACAAAAAGACCCATTAGTTGCTGCACTGAAAAAGGCCATACAAAATTTTATGGGCGCCGATGCAAAGGAAAGTTATGATTATGGACGCATTATTAACAACCGGCAATTCGACCGGCTGGCCGGGTACCTGCAACAGGGAAAAATAGTAGAAGGCGGTAAAACAGATAGAACGCAATTGTACATAGAACCAACATTGATGGAAGATGTTGCGCTGGATTCGGCTTTGATGAAAGAAGAAATATTTGGCCCAATACTGCCCATCATTACATTTACCAGTATGGAACAGGCAAAAAATATTATTGCGGGCAACCCTAATCCGTTGGCTTTTTACCTGTTTACCAGCAGCAGCAAAAAAGAAAAAGAATGGATCAGTGCGGTGCCCTTTGGCGGCGGTTGTATCAACAATGCTGCCTGGCATCTAACCAATCACGATTTGCCCTTTGGCGGACGGGGCTTTAGTGGCATGGGTAGCTATCATGGCAAATTTTCTTTCGATACATTCTCACATAAAAAATCCATTTTAAAAACGCCTACCTGGTTCGACCCGGCGGTAAAATACCCCAGCTACAAAGGCAAATTAAAAATGTTTAAATGGCTGCTAAAGTGAAATGGCTTACGAAAATAACAATTGCCTTTGTGATATGTATTACTGTTTTTACATGCTATGCTTTTTATATCAGCAGAAACTTAAAAAATATGACAGCAAAACAAAAAATACTAAAGGCGTTTTATCCGGCATTGATGTGGGCCACTAAAATTACAGGTAATAAATCTGATATGCTTACAAACGAAACGACACAACCGCCGGTTTCCTTTTACACAATACATTCCAGGTTGAATGATGGCGAAACTTTTGACTTCTCTGCGTTAAAAGGCAAAAAAGTATTGCTAGTAAATACCGCGTCCGATTGCGGTTATACCGACCAGTATGCAGACCTTGAAAAATTGTACCAGGAGTATAAAGGAAAAATAGAAATACTCGCCTTCCCCGCCAATGATTTTAAAGAGCAGGAAAAAGGTGGTGATGCCGATATCGCAGCATTTTGTAAAAAAAATTATGGTGTTACCTTTCCGCTGATGAGCAAGAGTACAGTAATTAAATCGGCCGGTCAGAACCCTGTATTTGTGTGGCTAACTAACCCTGCAAATAATGGCTGGAACAGTAAAGCCCCGGTTTGGAATTTTTCGAAATATCTGGTTAATGAAAAAGGACAATTGACACATTATTTCGAACCCTCAATTTCGCCTATGTCAAAAGCAGTAATCAACGCTATAACGGGAGAATAATTTTCAATCTTTTGTTATATGGGTAGTTAAAAAAATAAAATGCACTATAACGACATAATAGGAACCATCGGTGTAGGGCTGATATTAT
>JBGSIG010000353.1:0-1570 GCA_041742655.1 Ferruginibacter sp.
TATTGATTTGTGCAACTATTTAATGCACTATTTTTTAATGAATTACAAATTATTTTTAAGATGAAAATATCGGTAGAAGCAAAACAATATTAAAAAATTATGAACTTAAAAAACGTTCACTGACTTATTACAGTGGACTCATTTTATTAATTGGGAAATTTGTATCATCGGTATGCTCGCTAATCAAAATTGCAGATAATTTGGCAACAATTTTTGGATTGCTTTTTGAAATATCCGTTTTTTCAGCAGGATCATTCGCTAAATTATACAACTCGATACGGGTTTTTTCAGGTTTGAAAAGGTCTAATTTTAATAATTTCCAATCGCCTTTTACTACCGCTTGTTTTCCGCCTTGCTCGTTGAATTCCCAATAGAGATTATCATGTTTTTTTTGCTTTTTACCTAACAAGGTAGGCAAGAACGAAATACCATCTGTTTTTTTAGGTGTTTTTACTCCGGCAATTTCGGCAACTGTAGGCAACACATCCCAGAAAGCAGAAATATGTTTGCTAACCTGGCCAGGTTTAATTTTTCCCGGCCAGAACGCAATCATTGGTGTGCGTACACCGCCTTCGTACAAATCACGTTTTTGACCTCTCAAACTACCTGAGCTATTGAAGAATTTAGGATCATTTTTCCCTTCGGAATGTGGACCGTTATCGCTCGAAAACATAATAATCGTATTTTTATCAATGCCGAGTTCTTCCAGTTTTGCCCTTAAACGAGCTATGTCATTATCTAAATAAGTAATCATTGCTGCCAGGCCTTTTTGGGCATTCGGCCAGTTTTTGTTTGCATACATACCATAATCGGGCACTTCCAAGCCATGCTCGTAGTTGGCAAAATCGTGTTCGTTGTTGGCGTGTGGAATGGTTACCGCAAAATAAAGGAAGAAAGGCGATTTGGCATTTTTCTCCACAAATGCCAAGGCCTCAGTGGCAAAAAGATCATGAGAATACACCTGTTTATTTGTTGATGCAGAACCATTAGCCTTTGCATAGCCACTTTTAGCATAAACTACCTTATTGTCGAGCGGAATCCTTGTGTCGTTCCGAACCAAAAAGTCAGGGTAATAATTATGTGCTCTCATTTGGTTCGCATAACCAAAAAAGTAGTCAAATCCCTGTTTATTTGGTATACCTGTTGTACCTTCATCGCCCAAACCCCATTTCCCAATTAAAGCAGTTTTATACCCTGCCGCTTTTAGCATCGATGCCATTGTAATATCGTTTTCGCCTAACTCTACAGTAGGTGAATTGCCTCTAATCTTAGCATGACCGGTATGTAATCCTGTCATTAACACAGCACGCGATGGAGCACTTACTGTACTTCCGGAATAATGGCGCGTAAATCGAATGCCTTCAGCAGCCATCTTGTCAAGTGCCGGAGTTTTAATCTCTTTTTGACCATAACAGCCCAAATCGCCGTAACCCATATCGTCGGCCAAAATGTAAATTATGTTGGGTTTGCATTCTTTAGCCTGTGTCTTCACAATTCCACTTCCTGCCAGTAGCAGCAATGATGGAATCCCTGCTTTAAAAAATAAATTATGCATCTTATTGGTCTTTTT
>JBGSIG010000354.1:0-2682 GCA_041742655.1 Ferruginibacter sp.
CCATTGATTTTGAAAGAAAGTTATTTGTATTACGCAATTACACCAGCCATACAATAAAAAATACTGTAAGGCAGGATGCAATTGGTTTTTACATAGCATCACTTTCTTTTAAAACCATTGTATATAAGGGACAACTAACCAGCATGCAGGTACGCAGCTATTTTCCGGACCTTAGTGTTAAGCGGGTAGTTTCGGCTTTCGGCCTGGTTCACTCACGTTTTGCAACCAATACTTTTCCTTCCTGGAAATTGGCCCAGCCGTTTAGGTACATGGCACATAATGGAGAAATTAATACACTGCAGGGTAATCTTAATTGGTTAAAAGCAAGTGAAACCGGCTTTATATCCCCTTATTTTAGCAAAGAAGAGATGGAAATGTTGCTGCCTGTTGTTACAAGCATGCAATCAGATTCTGCCTGCCTTGATAATATGATTGAGCTGCTGACCTTAACGGGACGGTCACTGCCACATGTTATGATGATGCTGATACCAGAAGCCTGGGATGGCAACGACAGAATGGACCCGGTGCGGAAAGCTTTTTATGAATACCATGCTTCCATGATGGAACCATGGGATGGCCCGGCTTCTATTTCTTTTACCGACGGAAAAATTATTGGAGCTACACTTGATAGAAACGGTCTACGCCCTTCCCGTTATTGTGTAACTACAGATGACAGGGTAATAATGGCTTCCGAATCAGGAGCGTTGCCTATTGACCCGGCATTGATAAAAGAGAATGGCCGTCTGCAACCTGGAAAAATGATTGTGGTGGATATGGAGCAAGGCCAGATAATAAGTGATGAAGAGTTGAAAAAAAGAATTTGTTCGCAGAAGCCTTACAGCGATTGGCTGAATAAATATAAAATCCGTTTGGAAGAGTTGCCCGAACCAAGGGTAATGTTCACCCATTTGGAAAGCGACCAGGTATTTAAATATCAAAAGGTATTTGGGTATACCACCGAAGACCTTGATACCCTGATTGCACCAATGGCATTGGATGGTAAAGAACCCATCGGGTCGATGGGTACAGATGTGCCCCTGGCAGTGTTAAGCGATCAGCCGCAACATTTAAGTTCTTATTTTAAACAATTATTTGCACAGGTTACAAACCCTCCCATCGATCCAATTCGGGAAAGACTGGTGATGTCGCTGGCAACATTTGTAGGCAACAACGGAAACCTGTTAAATGAAGATCCTCTGGCTTGTCATACTGTAGCCTTAAAGCACCCGGTATTATCAAATTACGAATTAGAAAAAATAAGAAGTATTGATACCGGCGTTTTTCAGGCTAAAACGCTGCAATTATATTATCGTGCCGATGGCAAACCAGATTCACTTCAAAAAGCATTGGCAAGAATTTGCAGGTATGCTGTAGATGCTGCACAGGATGGATTTGAAGTGTTGATATTAACGGATCGTTCCATCGATTCTGATCATGCACCGATACCTTCCCTGTTGGCAACTGCAGCCGTACATCACCATTTAATTCGCAAAGGGTTAAGAGGCAGTGTAGGCCTGGTGGTGGAGGCCGGAGATGTTTGGGAAGTGCATCATTTTGCCTGTTTGCTGGGTTTTGGCGCCACAGCAATTAACCCTTACCTCGCTTTGTCAAGCATAAGAGATATGAAATTGAGTGGCAAATTGGTTACTGATCTTGATGTTGAATATCTCAAGAAAAATTACACAAAGGCCGTTAACGACGGGCTATTGAAAGTGTTTTCTAAAATGGGTATTTCTACCTTGCAATCTTACCAGGGTGCACAGATATTTGAAATTATTGGTTTAAACAAATCGGTGGTAGATAAATATTTCACAGGGGCAATTTCACGTATTGAAGGTATGGGGCTCGATGAAATAGCTAAAGAAAACCTGGCCAAACATGCCTTCGCATTTAGTAAAACCGAAATGCCGGTAGATCGTCTCTCGGTAGGAGGCGTATATCAATGGAAACGCAAGGGCGAGTTTCATTTATTTAATCCTCAAACGATACACCTATTACAATATTCGACAAGGTTGAACGACTACCCAACGTTTAAAAAGTATTCTAAATTGGTAAATGACCAGGGAGAAAAAGCCTGCACATTGCGCAGTTTGTTCCAGTTCAATTATCACCGCACTCCTATTTCTATTGATGAAGTAGAACCAGCGGAAGAAATCTGGAAACGTTTTGCAACAGGGGCAATGAGCTTTGGCTCTATCTCTCATGAGGCGCACAGCACTTTGGCCATCGCAATGAACAGGTTAGGTGGTAAAAGTAATACCGGCGAAGGAGGAGAAGATGAAATGCGCTTTGATCCTTTGCCCAATGGCGATTTTATGCGTAGTGCTATTAAGCAGGTAGCGTCTGCCAGGTTCGGAGTTACAAGTAACTATTTAACCCAGGCAGATGAATTGCAAATAAAAATGGCCCAAGGAGCAAAACCCGGTGAAGGAGGTCAATTACCAGGTGATAAAGTAGATGACTGGATTGGAAGGGTAAGGCATGCTACGCCAGGGGTGGGATTAATTTCACCGCCACCACACCATGATATTTATTCTATTGAAGATTTGGCGCAATTAATTTTTGATTTAAAAAATGCCAACAGGTCAGCTCGTATTAATGTCAAGCTCGTTTCAAAAGCAGGTGTAGGTACCATTGCAGCAGGCGTTGCCAAAGCAAAAGCCGATGTGGTATTGATTGCAG
>JBGSIG010000355.1:0-1872 GCA_041742655.1 Ferruginibacter sp.
CAATGGACTACTTTAATATGGTAAAAAGGCAGGTAGATAATATACCTTTAACGGCCATTACACAAAACCCAGCACAATTCTGGATGTCGATAAATGGATATACCCCGCCGCCCGGCGTAGCCAACAGCAACGATCGAGTTGTAGTCGGCGAAACAATATTGACTTATCCATCCATGTTTAATTTTAATAACGAAAAGAATTTTTATTTTGAGTTAAAGGCTTCTGCCGGTAACTACCTTATAATAGATAATTTTAATGCAGGCACTACACCACCTGTATTGTATTGTATGAATGACGGCCTTCGGTTTGTTGGTGATATATCTGTACCGGGGAAAGTGAGATTTGCATTACCGCCATCCTCAATCGCAAACAGGCAATTTTACCTGGTAAATGAAGAAGCTTCAAGTATTGCTACTGTAAATACATTGACCGCTAAAACATTTACAGACTTTTCAAAAACTGCCAACCAGGGTGATTATTTAATTATCTCTAATGCTGCTTTATACAATGATGGTAATGGAATTAATTACGTAGATGAGTATAAAAAATACCGGGCTACAGCTGTGGGTGGAAGTTACAAGCCGATGGTAGTTACCATTGATGAATTGAATGACCAGTTTGCTTTTGGCATAAAAAAACATCCTGCTGCAATACGCGACTTTGTACGACATGCAGTTGCGCAATTTGGTACTAAGCCTAAATATGTTTTTATTATCGGCAGAGGAATGAGCGGACTCGAGTATAAGCAGAATGAAGGTAATCCGGTGACAGATAAGATAGATTTGGTACAAACATTTGGCTGGCCTGCATCAGATGTTTTATTAGCCTGCCTGCCTGGAGAAAATGTGCCTTTAGTACCAATTGGCCGCCTGGCCGCTGTAAACGGTACAGAAATAAAATATTATTTAAATAAAGTAAAAGAATACGAACAGGTTCAGGCGTCACCCAGCCAAACTATTGCTGACAAAGCATGGATGAAAAATGTAATTAATGTTGCAGGTGGTGCAGACAATGAAGAAACCAACTTATTTGTTAGTTACATGGACGATTACAAAAGGGTTTTGCAAGATACCTCGTTCGGCGGCCGTGTAGAAACCTTTGTGAAAGCTTCCAGCTCTGCTGTTGAACAAGCCAATGGGGAGCGTATTGAGCAACTCATTAATGGCGGCGTTAGCATTATTCAATATTTCGGCCACTCATCTGCCAATACACTTGCCTTTAATTTAAGCAGTCCTGAAATGTATACCAATAAAGGAAAGTATCCCATTTTTAATGTAAGCGGCTGCAGCGCCGGTAACTTTTTTACCTTCGATGCATCCCGCGCAAATGGCAGCCTTTCACTTTCTGAAAAATATGTATTGGCTGATCAAAGAGGTAGTGTTGCATTTATCGCAAGCACGTATTTAGGTATTCCTCCGTTTTTAAATTTTTACAATGACCGGTTCTACAATGCAGTTTCTGCAACACTATACAATAACACCATCGGCAACCAGATTAAAAAAACTACACAGGACCTGGGAAGTAACCCACAGTCGTTAGATTTCTATACACGAATACATTTAGAACAACTAAACCTTCATGGTGACCCCGCTATAAAGATTAATGCTGCTGCATTACCCGATTTTGTTATTGAAGATCAGTTGGTAAAAGTTAGTCCAACTATAATTTCTGTTGCCGATAACAGCTTTACATTGAATGTAAAAATGGTGAATATTGGCAAAGCGGTCAATGATTCAATAAGGGTCTCCATCATCAGAAAATTACCCAATGATTCTTCAGTTGCTTTGTACGATAAAGTGATACCTGCCTTTAAATATGCAGATTCGATGAGTTTTACCATACCGATAATTCCCACATCGGATAAAGGTTTAA
>JBGSIG010000356.1:0-2562 GCA_041742655.1 Ferruginibacter sp.
CCCCATGTAACATCCTAGGCACTCCAACCTTCTTTTCTCTACCGAAAAATCGGCAGAGGTCGGTATAATTCCATGTAAGATCTAAACACAGGCATTGAAGTCCAGCAATAGCAACCTTGCCAGCGCACAAGGCTATGAGGGCGTTGCCAGGAAACAAGTGGCTTTATTAAAAAATTATTCCACCAGGTACATTCCAAGTGGGTTTAATATAAATGGTTTAATTTCAATGTAAATCGTACACTATGGATTTCAACGAAATGTACCGCATCATCAATGAAAAATTATCCACCTGGCTGCATGGACTGATAAAGCTATTACCTAACATTCTATTTGCCGTGTTGATACTGGTTATTGGTTTATATATTGCAAAGAAGGTAAAATCGTTCGCTGCAAAATTGATTAAAAGTGTATCGCATAATATTACCCTCAACAATTTATTTGCATCATTTATTTACATATTTTTAGTTGGCATCATAATTTTTACCGTACTAAGCATTCTTAGTCTTGATAAAGCGGTCACCTCTATTTTGGCGGGTGCAGGCATCATAGGCTTAGCATTGGCATTCGCTTTCCAGGATATTGCGGCCAATTTTATTTCGGGTATATTTATTTCTTTCCGCAAACCTATGAAGGTGGGTGACATAGTAAATCTAAAAAGTTATATGGGTAAAGTGGAAGAGATAAATTTACGCGACACAGTGCTGCGAACTTTCCAGGGCCAAATGGTTATTATTCCCAATAAAGAAGTTTTTCAGAACCCGATAGAAAATTATTCGCTGTTGGGTAAACGCAGGATAGACCTGACGGTGGGTGTATCCTACGGCGAAGACCTGGAAAGAGTAAGGGATATAACTCTAACTGCAGTACAGGGAATTAAAAACCTGGCAGAAGATGAAGAAATCACGCTCTTTTACAGAGAATTTGGTGACAGCTCTATCAATTTTATAATCCGATTATGGCTTAAATCGCCAGAACAGTTTGATTATTTAACGGGTTGTAGTGAGGCCATCATACGAATAAAAAAAGCATACGACAGCAACGATATTATGATACCGTTCCCCATACGCACACTCGATTTTGGAATAAAAGGCGGCGTGGCTTTAGAGCAAATGATTGGTGAATATAAAAAGTAACCGAAAGGTTTTTATTCAAGGAATATAAAAATTCTCGTTCCAGCTAACCTACTATTTAAAAACAAATGAAAGCAGCAGTATTAATAAAAAACGGTTCCGCATTTAATGCGTTCGAAATTAGGGAAGTGCCGAAGCCATCGGTAAAACATGGAGAAGTGTTGATAAAAGTGGAAGCGTTTGGTTTAAACTTTGCCGATGTGATGGCCCGCAATGGAATGTACAAGGAAGCCCCACCCCTGCCCTCCATTTTAGGATATGACGTTGCAGGAACGATAGAAGCAATTGGGGATGGAGTAGCAAATGTAAAACCAGGAGATCGTGTTACGGCAATGACACGCTTTGGAGGCTATGCAGAATATGCGGTAACGAATGCAAGTGGCGTGGCTGTTATACCGTATGAATTAGACGCAGCTACAGCTACGGCGCTTACCACACAATATTGCACAGCAATTTATGCCGCATCGGAAATGGTTAATTTACATAAAGGCGATAAAGTGTTGATTCAGTCAGGTGCAGGTGGTGTAGGCTCTGCATTGATACAATATGCAACTCACATGCAATGCGAAATATTTGCAACCGCCGGCAGTGAAAATAAAATAAAATATTTACAGCAATCGGGCGTACATCATGCCATCAATTACAATGAGCAGGATTTTGAAACAGTGATAAAAAAAATTACATCAGAAAAAGGTGTGGATGTAATTTTTGATGCGGTTGGTGGCAAGAGTGTAAAAAAAGGAATTCGTTTGCTGGCACCGGGTGGCCGCATAATTTGTTTTGGCGCTGCCGCTTTAAGCAACAAAAATATATTTGGTAAAATAATCACGGCGCTGCAATTTGGCTTCTACCACCCAGCCATGCTGATGATGCCTTCCAAATCTATCATCGGTATTAATATGCTGCAAATTGCCGATCATCAGCCGAAAATTATTCAACGATGCCTGCAGACTGTAATGAAATTTTATAAGGAAGGAATTTTTGTACCTGCTATTGCAAAAGTCTTTGATGTTAGTAATATTGCTGAAGCGCATGATTTTTTAGAAAAAAGAAAAAGCATCGGGAAAGTAGTTGTGAAATGGTAATGCCTGCACTTAAAGCATTCGGCAAAATGTTTGGAAAGTTTATGTGTAACAGCGTTTGGTTGATGATTTTCTTTTTTGCGCAACGCAGATTTTTATCATGAAACTTTCCGATTTGAAAAAAGTGCATGCAGCCGTGCTGCGGCGGGCATCTTGCCAGATCTGGTAGCTTATTCAATGATAGAATCAGCAGGTACTTTCAACAAGGTAGTCAACCAGTAAAAAGAAATAGATTCGGTTATCCAATCAGTTATTTATTTGCAATCAATACTTTATGAAATCTTTCTACTTCAGAAATCTCCACAGTAGAAAGCGCTTCGTTATTATCGTATTTTGCTTTTAGAAATACT
>JBGSIG010000357.1:0-3453 GCA_041742655.1 Ferruginibacter sp.
CCATACGTGGTTTCAATAATACCCTGCTCATTGATATAACCTGGTATGCCAAATCCAATACCGCTTACTTCGCTGTGATGCTCGCTGGCAAACATTTTTAGTTGCTCAACGGCGGTACCAATTTGCTGTAAAAAAGCGAAACTGCTTGCTGTGGCTGTTGGCAGTATCAAACTTTTTAGTACGGTGCCCAAAGCCAGGTCTACCAGCCCATATTTAGTTCTGGTGCCGCCAATATCCACGCCTATTGTCACCGATTTAATCAATTTTATTTATTTAATTAGCTGTTTATTGTGCACAATAAATTTTACACGATTTCTTTTTCTGCTATCTTATTTTACCGTTACTTGAATACATTTTTAATCTTCATTTATTTGATGTATAACTGCTTTATTTTTTATTTGCCGGCCTTAAAAACAACCGGAAGGTTTGCATCCGGTTATGCCCAATGGTTGTTACTAACTTTCCATCGGGTACCGGTATTTCCAAATCATCCGTTTCAATATGAGTGATGCCAAAAGCTTTTGCTATGGGTACCATTGCACTAATGGTGATTGCTTTATCGGTATTGGCTACATTCCATACCCTTACTATGATGCCTTTATCAATTCCATCTTCTGCCGGTTTTAATGCCCATCCAACTACATCGGGATCTGACACAGTTAATAAAGAAAACTTGTTACCCTCATATCCATTGCCGCCAGTAATCTTTTGTGGTATCAATGGATTTTGATGCTGCAAAGAAAACCGCATGGCACTGCCAGCATCAAAGCTGCCAGCATGAGGTTTGATGGCGAGAAAGTTTTCAAAATAACTATCCCCATCCTGGTTAATCATTCCCAGGTAAGCATCAATTTGCCCTGCCGCCAATACATTAATTTGTGCCGTAGTATCATCTAAATTAGTAACGATACTTTTTCCCGTTTTCATAAAATAAGCATCCCTGTTTGAAATAATCATTCCGTTGTCTGCATCCGACATATCTGTAAAATGGTTCATTGCCAGCCAGTCTAACCTGCAGGCAGTATCTGCATAATGCCCGCCCTTTGTAATTGATTTTGCATGTAAAATGGCCCCCGCTTCTTCGTGCCAGGTATCCGGCTTATCCAGATTTAAAGAGAAGGAATAGGTAACTGGTTTTGCATCGAGGTTTTGGGTGATGTAGTTTTCCATTTCAATACGATCGCTGTTGGCAAACAACGTAATTTTTGAAGTATGCTTGATGGGCCTGTAAGAAAATGCAGACAATGTTACCGAAACCGGCCCTCTATTTTCAATGATGATTATATCGCCTTCTTCGGTGTCAACTTTACCCAAATCGTTCAGGTATAAATTGCTTTGTTCCCGTACACATTCCCTGTTATGCTGTTTATCAATTAAGCTGGTGATGGCACCCTTTGTATTAATTTTGATTTTATAAAATTGGTTTTCCATCGTACTGTCTGTTACAGAAATGGTATTGGTAAAACGGGTACCAGCAACTTGCTTTTTAATTTCAAATATTTTATAGCCGAATGAAGGAATCTCAATGGCAAATATTCTTAGGTAAGATTTATTGTTTTTAGTGATGATTTGAAAAGGGACTTCTTTATTCGATGCCTTGTCCAATACTGCTATGGCATCCGTACCATTATACAGGTAGTCACAGTAATCATTTCTTGTCCAGCTTAAGGGATTGAATACATAAAACGATTCAATATTATTTTGTGATTTTGGTAGTAGCTGCCCCAGCTTTTTTACCGACCTATCGTACAGCGTATCAACATAACTGTTTAACTGAAGCGCAATTTTTTTTTGCCAGTCAGCCCGTTGCTTACGGGTAATATGCGGACCATCTGCTGTCCAGTTATGTTCAAAATAAAGCCCAAAGGCTATCCATGCCTTTTCTTTTAGTTCAGCCAAATCGTTAGCGAAGTTTTTATCTTTTAAAGCAATCAGGGTGTAAATGGCTTCTGCACCACGTAACTTTTCAACCGAACGTTTTACCGATGCTGAAACTTCTGCCAATGAGGCATAGCTGTTGCCCCATTCTGTACTGCCATAAGAAATGGTTTCACTGGGTAATGAAGCACCATATTGTTTTTCAAAATCTTTAAAAAAATCTATTTCGTTCGATACAATGATTTCATAATTTGAATCAGATTTTTCTTTTGCTACATTTACAAAATTGCTCGTAAGTGTTTTCAAGTCATCGCCGCCCTTGCCAAAAGCGGCTGCTATGTTATAAGGATACATTTTCGTTTCATTGAACAAATCTTTGCAATCTAACACTGCATTTTCAGGGCTTGCGGCTTCCAGATACGTACCGAAAAAATATCTGTATTCCTTCCGTTTGGCCATAGTTGTGTACTGCTGGTTCACCGAATACCACTTCATTAAAATCCTTTGATCATCAAGCCCTTTATACCAAAACATTTGCGGACGTTTTCTCTCTAACCCTGTTACTTTTGTTGCGCAGGCACATACCCCCCGCCACGAATATTTTGCACCGGCACCTGCCCATAAAGATGAAAGCCCCAATGGCAACACCTGGTCTTCCATATTTAATACCAACTGCATGTTTAACCCGTACTTACGCTTTAATGCACCGGCATAATACATATTCCGCAAGGTTGCTTCTGCCGGCACTGCGCCAAATAAAGAAACCACGGTATTTAACGGCACGGTAATTTTTCCATTTTTTATTTGGGTAATCAGTTTATCAAATTGTTCTTTGCTGCGGTTTTGTTTGTACACATATACCCAATAACTACCATCGCAGTTCCATTTGTTTTGCTGGTTGTAGGGAAGGTTGGCTGTAGAGTCGTTGAGCCGGATATAATAATCCAGTGTTTCTGTAAATGCTTGGCGGTAAGCTTCTTCATCGCCGCTCCACATATAGTCTGTATGGTCATCCAGGCCGAGGTATATTTTTTTTTGCTGCGAAAATCCGTATGCAGCAACCATAACAACGAGCGCTAAACAAATAACAATCTTTATAAAAAAATAATGAGGGAATGGATATTTTATACTTATAGTTTTTTTCATTGTTTGCTATTTTTAGAATACAATAATAAATTTATTGTTCATAAGTACGTTGCATGGAGCTGTTCATTTTGGCAGCTTCATTCCGGTAATATCCGTTTTTTTAAGCCCCTTCATTGATAGGTTTGCGACGCTTTGCTGTTATCTGTTTTACGATCTGTAAAGGCCCCAAATGTTTTCACATTGAATGTTTGTGAAAAACCAATAAAGGACAGTAACACCGCAAGGAAAAAAGTACCCGTTGCAGGTATCTCATAAAAGAAAGCTTAGTTAAAAAAATATTTCATCAATTATGTAATAACTTTTTTAGCAGGGCCAGGCTAACCGGCACCTGAATATTAATATCATTGCTTTCATCTTCTATATAATAATATTTAATAGCAGATTTTTTTGCGGCTTCAATCACCTCAGGCAAATTAATTTGACCCGTAC
>JBGSIG010000358.1:0-5124 GCA_041742655.1 Ferruginibacter sp.
AAGTCTTTAGATTGGGAAAAAATCTGTTGAAGATAATGTTGGGTAAAATAATCTGCCCCCGGCGAATTGTATTCATTATTTTCAACCAACGGCACCCACATGGGGCAGGCCTGCTGGAACACTTCTATATCGGGAAAAAATTTTTCAATTTCTATCGGGTACGAAAGAGATTGCACCGTGCCGGTGGTGCCTAACACACCCACTTTGTTGGTATGTGTAAACTGGCCAATAATTTCCGACGTGGGCCTTATTACACCCAATACCCTTTTATCCGGGTCTATTTGCGGCAGGTTAATTTGTTGAATACTCCGCAAAGCCTTTGCCGACGCGGTATTGCAGGCCAATATTACCAGTGGGCAACCTTGTTTAAAAAACCATTCTACGCATTGCAGAGTGTAATGGTAAATAGTGTCGAAACTGCGTGAACCGTAAGGCGCCCTTGCGTTGTCGCCTAAATAAATATAATCGTACTGCGGCAGCAGCGCTTTAATTTCCTTTAAAACAGTTAGTCCGCCATATCCGCTGTCGAATACGCCAATGGGCCCTTTTTCCATACATCAAAAATAAGAAAGCCATCCCGTTTTCAGGATGGCTTTCTTATTTTATTAAGAGTCAATTACGGTTTAGGTGCTCCCTGAGGCGCCTTTGCCGGAACATCCTTAATGCCCATTTTCTTTTTAACCAATGGCAAAATATCATCTCCCGGAGGACCGACAATTACGGTATTTTGGTCGAGAACATAGGCATAGCCGGCTTCTTTTGCCACAGCTTTAATATTCTCAACCGCTTTCTGCTGGATGGGGATTAACAATTCCTGCTGCTTTTCCTGCAATTTTTGTTGCATTACTTCTCTCCAGCCTTGCACTTTTTGATACAGTTCAATTATCCCTGTTCTTCTTAGCTCTTTGGCTGCCGGAGATAACTTGGCAGAATCTTTCTGAAAGGAGCTATCTTTTTCCTGGAATTCCTGCACATAATCATTACCCTGTTGTTGTAAGGCTGCCTGGTAATCCTGTAACTGGGCGGTAGCTTTTTCAGCTTCGGGCATTGATCCAATTAGTTGATCGGTGGCGATATAGCCGATTTTGGTTTGAGAGAAAGCCGAATTGGTGAATCCTACAATTGCGATACCAAATACAACTACTGCGATTAATTTTTTCATTGTTTAAATTAAATGTTTACTGGTTTTGTTAATAGTTTGGTTTTGTGATATTGGCTAAAGCCAAATGTTGTTTATTTATTTTACACCCATAAACTTTAGAACGTCATCACTTCTGTCCAGTTTTGGGTCGGCAAATATAACGGTAATTCCTTCACTTTTGTCTAAAATAAAATCATAAGATTTGTCAACCGCCAATTTCTGAATGGCTATGTATACCTTATCCTGTATGGGCTTTATTAATTCTACTCTTTTTTTAAACAGGTCACCTTCAAATCCAAAGCGCCTTTTTTGCAGGTCTCTTACTTCCTTTTCCTGGTTATATAGTTGGTCTTCTCTTTTCTTTTTAAGTTCATCGGTCAGCATAACCTGCTCCGCATCAAAATCTTTGTACATCCTATCCAGGTCAGCCTGCATTTTTTCAATTTCCTGCTGCCATTGTACGCTGAACTGGTTTAGTTTGGTTTGAGATTCTTTGTACTCAGGCAATTTTTCAAGAATGTATTTAGAATCTATCACTGCGTATCGCTGTGCATTTGCAGTAACCGAAAGCAGTAAAACACAACATATAATCGGTAATAATTTTTTCATCGCTAATTTTTTTGTGCCATAACTTATTTATCTGTTATATAAAGCTGGTTAATAATTTTACTCGGGCTCCTGGCCTAGCATAAACGTAAATTTAAAGGCGCTTTTTGTTGCCTGCCTCGAGTTAATTCTGTCAATTCCCAAACCATAATCAAAGCCAAGCAAACCAAACATAGGTAAAAAGAAACGCATACCCACACCAATGGAACGGCGTAGTTCAAACGGATTGTATGAACTAAGATTGTACCATCCGTTAGCAGCTTCAAAAAATGTAAGGGCATAAATGGTACTGGTTGGGCTGGTACTAATAGGATACCTGAGCTCAAGCGTATACTTATTAAATATAGTGAAAAACTCTACCGGCGTTAAATTTTCAGGATTTACCTTGGGGTTCGAACTGGAATAAACAGGGTAACCCCGCTGTGAGATGATATCATAGCCCAGCACTGCAAAGTTGTTACTTAACCCTGCATCGCCTAACTGGAACCGGTTGAACGGAGTTACCGGCATTATAGGATTATAACTTCCGATATAGCCGAATTTTGCCGATGCTTTTAAAACCAACTGCTTGTCGTGATCGGCTCCACCTGCCGCGCCGATTGGCACAAAATAATTTCCTGTAAAGCGATATTTTTGATATTCAGGCAACTCGTAAGAGTTATCTAAATTTTTGGTAATACCGAGGGCATAGTAGGGCAATGTAAACTGGCCGCTTATAAAAAAGTTAGACCCCCCTGTTGGATAAATTGGGTTACCCTGTGTTGCATTTCGGCCCAGGGTAATTTGCAAACTAATATTGGTAGAAGGGCCATTGCTGTAGCCTCTAAAAATGTTAGGGTAGTTTGTTAAATAATACCGTTGAACGTTGATGGCTGTAACCAATGAAAAATAATCGTCTGGCACTTTCAATTGTTTACCCAAAGCTACTGTTACACCATAGTTTCTTAAATTAGAACTATCGCCGCAAGTTTTGCAGTATTGTCCGTAGGCATTATAAGCGTTAGCATACCTTGTAGTATAGAAACTAACTGTGAATGAATTACGTTTTTTACCTCCAAGCCAGGGTTCGGTAAATGATATGTTGGCTGACCGGTAAGCCCGGCCGTTTGATTGAATTCTTGCGCTCAGCTTTTGCCCACTTCCCGATGGTAAAGGATCCCATGTTTTTGAGTTGAAAATATTATCAAGCGAAAAGTTATTAAAAGTAATGCCCAATGTTCCCGTTAATCCGATACCGCCACCAAAGCCTGCAGACAGCTCTAACTGGTCGTTTGACTTTTCTTCTACTGCCCACCCAATATCTACAGTTCCGTTATCGGGATTGGGAACTACGTTAGGTACAATTTTTTCAGGATTAAAAAAGCCAAGCTGGCCCAATTCTCTTTGTGTACGGATAATATCTTCGCGGCTAAATTTTTCTCCCGGCACAGTTCTTAACTCACGGCGTATAACGTAATCCTTTGTTTTATCGTTTCCGGTAATTTCCACTTTGCCGATGGTAGCCTGCGGTCCCTCCTGCATGCGTATTTCAAAATTGATGGTATCGTTGTAAACCGAAGTTTCAATGGCATCTACTTTAAAAAACAAGTACCCATCGTTCATATATAAGCTACCTAAATCACCACCTTCGGCCGACATTTGTTTACCGAGGCGTTTGTTCATCAATTCCAGGTTATAGGTATCTCCTTTTTTTATACCTAAAAACATATTCAATACAGAATCTGAATACTTTGTATTTCCACGCCACACCATATCACCAAAATAATATTTATGGCCTTCTTTCATTTTTATATAAATATCCAGGTTGCCATCTGCATTTGGAACTTTTGCATCGTCTGCAATTGCTGCGTCTCTAAAACCCTGCGAATTATAGTAATCTAACAGAAGGTCTTTATCTTCCCCATATTTTTCAGGATTGTATTTAGCGGAACTAAATAATTTAAACCTAAAATAGGGATCCAGTATTTGACCGGTTTGTGTTATCGACAAAAAACCATAGTCGTGTAAATAATCTTTAAATAGCAATTGCTTGGTGGTATCACCGAAGGGATTAACTGTTTTTGGCGGGTAAAGGGTAAGCCTCGACATCTCGTGCGTTCCCTTCATTTGCTTTTTTAATACAAGGCCGTTTATGCTGTTGTTACCAGAAAACGTAATATTGTTTACTTTTACTTTGGTTCCTTTATTGATGTTAAAAGTTAGTATTATGGAGTTAGCAGAGTTAGGGGATTTTGTTTCTATCACTTCCGTTTTTACATTTCTAAATCCTTTGTCGGCATAATACCTATCAATTGATGCCACCGCACTCATCTTCATATTATCGGTAACCACCCTGTCTTTTACCAGGTCTGTCTTTTTAGACAGTTCATCAAATTCCCCCTTTGGTACACCCACAAATTTAAAATCCGCCAAACGGGCCCTTTCTGTAATAGCAAACTCCACATAAAGATTCTTACCCTCCAATTGGGTAAAATATATTTCTACATCTTCAATTAGATTTTGCTTCCAAAGTTTGATAATGGCCTTGCTAAAAACGTCAGAACCGGGCAATTGCACTTTATCACCTACAGCGAGCCCCGAAATAGAGATGAGTAGATTATCGTCGAAGCCCTTGCTACCGGTAACTGTAATACCGGCAATGATATATTCTTTGGGTGTTTTACCGTTCAGTATTTCCAGTAATTGGGGATTAATTGAAACAGGCTTTGTTGTGTCTTGTACAACCTGGGCTGCCACCGTATTGCCAATAAGTAATAAAACTACAATAATTAAAAAGTTCTGGTAAATCCTCTGCATCAATTGGTTTTTTACGAAACGGCAAATTACTTGCTTTAATGAAAACTATTTGTTAAACAATACTCTCTTTGAAACACGTTGAATAACACATTTTTATGAACTTTATACAATGCAATTCGCCAATAAATATTGGTTTTAAACACTTGCAATTTTAATACGGTCACCTAATTATTCCAGCAATCAATCTTCTTCTTAATCTGCTTTATTAATAGAAAATCAAGTTCAGGAATTTGGCACTTCGCCTTTCACCTGGTCGCCGGTTTTTCCAAACCGGCGTTGGCGGCTTTGAAAATCAACAATAGCCTCGTATAAATTATCTTTTCTAAAATCTGGCCAAAGTGTGTTTGTAAAATACAACTCAGCGTACGCTAACTGGTACAACAAAAAATTACTTATACGATATTCCCCACTAGTTCTAATCATTAATTCAGGATCAGGGAATTCGCTGGTGGTTAGGTATTTTTGTATAGTATCCTGTGCAATATCTTCAGTTTGAAGCACTCCCTTTTTCACGTCTTCCGCAATTTGCTTTATCGCACTGGTAAGCTCCCATCGGCTACTGTAACTTAAAGCCATTATGA
>JBGSIG010000359.1:0-5357 GCA_041742655.1 Ferruginibacter sp.
ATTAATTGGTTGCGAATTGAAAGATATTGCGAAATATACATCTGCAACAGTTACGCTGGTTAGCAGCGAAGGATTAAGAAAATTCTACTTGAATGCGTTGTTTGTAGTGGGGTTCAGGGAATTACTTATATACAAAAATGCCGACGAAGCGCTGATAGAAGGACAAATGAAAATCATGCAGCAAGCCGGTTATGTTTTGAAATGAAAAGCAATTGAGTTAATCACTGATAAATTTACAGAAGATGAAATTTATAAAAATGCTATCACTGTTGTCTGCAACAATTTTTTTATATAACTGCAACAACAAACATGCAAAAAATCTACAACAAATGGAATCAAAACAACGTATCGAAATTCTCGATCCCGAAGCATTTACCATTCTTGACAGCACAACCTCCATAGACATAGTTGGTACGGGATTTAAATGGACAGAAGGTCCGCTGTATGTAAGAAAGGGAGATTATTTTATTTTCTCTGACATACCGAACAATAAAATCTGGAAATGGAAAGAAGGAGATACGGTAGTTACCTATTTGGAGCCCTCAGGAAATACCATTGCACCAACAAAATCGGATGAACCTGGCTCTAACGGGTTGTTGCTAAACGCTGCCGGAGAGTTGGTTTTGTGCCAGCACGGCGACCGGCGAATTGCAAAAATGAATGCGACGTTAGATAATCCACACCCCAGTTTTGTAACGATAGTTGATAACTATATGGGTAAACGGCTAAACAGCCCAAATGATGCCATCTACCATCAAAACGGAGATTTATATTTTACCGACCCGCCTTATGGTTTAACAAATAAAATAGATGACTCCGCCAAAGAATTGGATTTCCAGGGAGTATACTGTTTAAAACCAAATGGCCAGTTAAACATTGTTACAAAACATTTGAAATTTCCCAATGGTATTGCGTTATCACCAGATGGTAAATTGTTGTATGTGTCAAGTTCTGATCCGGCCAATTTTGTTTGGATGCAATATGAATTGGATAAAAATGGTTTGCCAAAAAGCCAAAAAGTTTTTTATGAAGCGCATGCTTATGAAGGTAAAAATGTAGGTGCACCCGATGGAATGAAAGTAAATAACAAAGGTTACATCTTTGCAAGTGGCCCCGAGGGAATATGGATATTTAATCCTGGGGGGAAATTGATTGCAAGATTGTATACTGGCGAGCTAACGTCCAACTGTGCTTTTTCGTCCGATGAGAAAGAGCTGCTGATTACGTGTGATGATTACATTATGCGGATAAAACTGAAAGCACAATAGGAAGCTTGCTTTACAGCGGGAGCCCGGCTGGCTTTTTCAATAAATAAAAATAGAAAACAAAATGGTGCTGCAATATTGCTCAGATCTGCATTTGGAATTTTCTCAAAACAGCAAGTATATGGCAAAGCACCCACTTGTACCAAAAGGCGATGTGCTTTTACTGGCGGGCGACATTATGCCATTTGCTGTGATGGATCAGCAGGAGGATTTCTTTAATTTTATTGCTGATAATTTCGAACAAGCCTATTGGGTACCCGGCAATCATGAGTATTACAACGGAGACATTACAAACAAAACCGGGCGGGTGAATGAGGCCATTAGAAGCAATGTTTTTTTGATTAACAATGATGTGGTAAAAAGGGATAACGTGCGGTTGATATTTTCAACATTGTGGTCCAGTATTTCATCGCAGAATTACCTGGCAGTGCAACATAGAATGTCTGATTTTAATGTGATACATAACGGTGCTGAATTTTTTACGCCTGAAACTTTTAATGAATTGCATCAGCAAAGTAAAAATTTTATCACAAAGGAATTGCAAGATGACACAGCCGCTTCAACGATTGTTGTAACGCATCATATTCCTACTTTTTTAAACTACCCCAAAAAATACAAACGGGATATTTTGAATGAAGCTTTTGCAGTGGAACTATTTGACCTCATTGAATCATCCAATATTGATTATTGGATTTATGGCCATCATCATTTTAATACACCAGATTTTTTAATTGGTAAAACAAAATTGCTAACCAACCAATTGGGCTATATAAAATACAGGGAAAATGGAGGTTTTAGGAACGATGCGTTAATTGAAATTAGTTAGACAGCAATAAGTAAGATTTTAATAATGCTGTCAAACCCATCAGACCCAATTTAAAATTTTACCCTCACAAAAAAATCTCTCTCGATATTAAAAATCTCCACTTTGTTGCCCCAGCCAACTTTTGCAAATAGTGTTTCTAAATCTTTTCTTGAATAATAATAAAGCGGGCAATTTCTCATATTGTATCTAACCTTGCGCTGCCATCCTAAAAAGCCCCCGGATTTTGGAAAACTCATCAGCAGTTCTTTTGTAACATCTGTTTCTAATTTTCTAAAAACATCTAACGGTGTTTTTATATAGTCGAAAAAGCCCACCAGTATAGCCGCATCGAATTGTTCGGAAAAATGATGTTCAAGATAGCCGCTATGTACATAATTTACGCGGCCTTCTTTTACAAAATCAACGGTCTTTTTTTCGGCCAGTTCCAGCATTCCTGCGGCAATATCAAGTCCGGTAACTATTTTACCGCCTTTTAATAAGGCTTCACAATAAACGCCACCACCACATCCAACATCAAGTATTGTTTTAATGGCCGGGTTGGCTGCATATTTTAAAACAAGGTCGTAGCGCAACCGCATCGACTTTCTAAAATAAGTGTCTAAAAATTTATCCCATGCGCTTCTTTTTTTGGTATGTCCGTAAATGCTGTCGAAGTCTGCAGCATAGCCATGAAAGAAGGTTTCTACATCTTTAGTTTCAGTAACTGCGTAATTATTGTTGTCCATCTTTTTGCTTCAATTATTTATTGTTCGTTTAAAATATTAGCTATTGTTGTACACTCAAAATCATTTAATAACTGGCGCACTTTTTTTTCTGCCGAATATAAATTTACGTAATGTGTAAACCTGATGCGCCTGTTTATTCCGGGAACTTTTGGTTGTTTAATATCAAGTTCCCATGGATGCAAATAGAACATACTATGTCGTTCTTTAAGAATTTTTTCCATCTTTTCTTTGAAGAAGTTGTAAGGTAACAACCTGAAATAACCGCCTCCTACACCAAAATCAAAATTAAAAACCTTCACCGTACTTATTGGAAATTCTAATAGTCCATTATTGAGTTGCTGAATTTTAGGGTTAAAGCCCGGTATCCCCGTACGTTTCGCATCTCCGGGGAAAATGCTTGAATCGTAAGTAAATCCTTCTTCTTTTAAAATATCCAATGCCCAAAGGCTTCTGCTATCTATAGAAAAATAAGGTGCTCTAAACCCGGTATATCTAACGCCAAAGGGATTTATTAATTGTTTGGATTTTTGTAATTCTTCTCTGAATTTTTGAGGCGTTAATTTGTAAATAAATGGATGTGAGTAGGAGTGACAGGCAATTTCGTGCCCCTCATTGATTATTTCGCTGATCATTTGCGGATGATCCTCAATAGTTTTACCCAATATAAAATAGGTTGCTTTTACGTTGGCCTTCTTAAATAGCTCCAACAATTTATAATGGCCTATGTGTAACCTCTTTTCAAGATGTTGCCATCTTTCAAAAGGAAGGTCAATGCCCTGGTACCAATCTTCAAAGTCAATAGTAAACGCAATTTTCATTACACCGGATTTCTGTTGTAAATTTCGTGCAATTGTTGGGTCATTAAATGCATATCCCAATGTTGTATTACATACTGGTGCGCACTTTCACCAAATGTTGCTCTTATCTCCGGGTGCAAAATTAACTCTTCTGTTTTGGATAATAAGGTGTTTGTGTTACGCTGCAGTACAATAAAGCCGGTTTTTTCATTTTCCAATACTTCAGCGGCACCCTCTACTTCGAATGTAACTACAGGAACCTTTAACAAAGATGCTTCCACAATCACTCTTGGCAAGCCTTCTCTCAATGAGGTAAATATAAAAATATTACTAATAGATAAATACTTAGGAATGTCTTTTTGGTATCCCAAAAAGCAGATACTGGCGTCTGGTATTTGCAGCGTTTTCGCCAGTCTTTTGCAATCCTGCAACAACTCACCTTCGCCAATCAATAAAAATTTTAGGGCAGCATATTTCTTCTGTAAAATGGCAAAAGTCTCTATGGCATAGCGCTGGCCTTTTGAAAACGAAAACCTTCCTACTGTTACCAATACAATGTCATCTTGATTAATTCCCAATGATTTTCTAAGTTGCCATTTTTCGGCATCAGGTAGTGACGCCTGTCTAAGATAATTTTCAATATCTATTCCACTTCTTACCACTTCGAACGGAACTTTTTTTCCAATATTTTCTTTGTGATATGCTTCTATCGTATGATTGCCTACTGCAATTATTATATCGGCACAGCGAATGGTCAATTTTTCCAGCATAATAAAAAATTTCCGCTTTATGCTACTCATTGGGTCGTTGAAAGTAACTCCATGCAAGCCATAGATAATATATGGGCATCCTGCAAGCCAGGCTGCCAATTTTGTAATAAAACTGGCCTTGGTTTCGTGGGTGTGTACAATATCATATTTTTCTTTGCGAATAAGACGGTAGTAAAACCATAGTGCCTTTATATCTTTTATGGGGTGGATGGAATTTACTAAATGAGGGCAGATGATAATTTTTATTCCAGGGAAATCACTCAGAGCCTCATCCTGAAAATCGGCACCACAGCTTAAATGAAAATCAAATTCATTGCCAAGATTGCTAATGGTGTAATAAATATTTTTTTCAACACCACCACCTAAAATCAGCCGGGTAGTTGTGTGCAGGATTTTTTTTTTCTTTGAGGCAGTTTGTTTCATTTATTGCAAATAAATTTTTTTGTACCAGATTTCCATGCTAAGTAATGTCCATAGAATTTTTGCTCTTTTTTCTGCAGGTATTTTTACCTTGTTATGTAACAAAGCATCTAAAAAATCAGGCTTAATGAATTGGCGGCTTACCGCATTGGGCGAAGCCAGGTAATCAAAAACGGGCTCCCGCAATTGTCTGTTTATCCAGCTTTTTAGCGGAATTTCAAACCCTCTTTTTGGTTGGTTTATGATTTCAGCAGGAAGGTATTTTTTAGATAAATGCCTTAGTAAATATTTTGTAGTGCTTCCTCTTACTTTAAAGGCATCATTCATTGCGGGTGCATATTCCAACAATTCTTTGCACAAAAAAGGACTTCTCCCTTCCAGCGAATTCGCCATGTTTGCAATATCCATTTTCACCAACAGATCGCTAAACAAAGTTATCGTAAAATCCATGTTCATGATTTTTTGTAACCCGCTCATGTCTGCATCTGCGATTGCATTAAAATCGCTGCGCAAAGGATGAAGGTAGTCAACCCCGCCATTCAAAATATTCGCCT
>JBGSIG010000360.1:0-2012 GCA_041742655.1 Ferruginibacter sp.
CCAGCGGTAAAGATTTAAAATACTACCTGCTTTATCATTGGTACCACTCGCTCTTGCACCACCGAAGGGCTGTTGGCCAACAACTGCACCTGTTGGTTTATCGTTGATATAAAAGTTACCTGCACTGTTGCGAAGTTTTGCTGTAGCCAGTTCCACTGCATTTCTATCCTGTGCAATAATAGCGCCCGTTAATGCATAGGGAGAAGTGCTATCTACTAGTTCCAATGTTTTTTCAAAGCTGTTGGCAGCGTACACATATATCGTTAATACGGGGCCAAAAATTTCTTCACACATTGTTACGTACTTCGGATTTTTTGCTTCTATTACTGTGGGCTGAATAAAGTAGCCGTTCTTTTTATCGCACTTGCCCCCTACCCAAATTTCGGCTTTAGCATCCTTCTTTGCGTTATCGATGTATGATTTAATTTTATCAAAACTTTTTTCGTCAATTACTGCGTTGACAAAATTGGTGAAATCTTCCACGCTGCCCATCGGTAAACTTTTTACGACTGCAACCAGTTTCTTCTTCACTTCTTCGGCAATATTAGAAGGTATATATGCTCTTGAAGCAGCAGAACATTTTTGCCCCTGGAACTCAAATGCGCCTCTCACCAATGCTGCCACAACGACATCCGGATCAGCACTTTTATGTGCCACTACAAAATCCTTTCCGCCAGTTTCTCCAACAATACGCGGATACGATTTATACATGCTCATGTTTTTACCTATCGTCTCCCACATATTATTAAACACACCTGTAGATCCAGTAAAATGCACGCCGGCAAAGTCCCTGTGATTAAAACAAACCTTGCCCAATGTTGGCCCATCTACATAAATTAAATTGATAACACCATCCGGCAACCCTGCTTCTTTCAAAATACGCATAAACATCTGCGCAGAATACACCTGGGTATTAGCGGGTTTCCATACCACCACATTGCCACACATAGCTGCGCTTGTAGGCAGGTTGCCCCCGATAGCGGTGAAATTAAAAGGAGTGATAGCTAACACAAATCCCTCCAACGGACGAAACTCAAGGCGGTTGTGCATACCCGGACTACTGATTGGCTGCTGCTGATAAATCTCACTTAAAAAATGAACATTGAAACGCAAAAAATCAATCAGTTCACATGCCGCATCTATCTCTGCCTGGTAGGCATTTTTACTTTGTGCCAGCATGGTAGTGCCATTCATGTAAGGGCGGTATTTTGTAGCAACCAGGTCGGCCGCTTTTAAAAATATATTTGCACGATTTTCCCAGCTCATATTGGCCCAGCCTTCCTTTGCGGCGAGTGCCACTTCTATTGCCTTTTGAATATGCTTCTCCTCGCCTGCATGAAAATAGCCCAGCGTGTGGGCAATTTCGTGAGGAGGATGCATGGCTATTTTTTTATTGGTACGTACTTCCTTATCACCAATATACATAGGCACGTCAATTTCTTCGCTTTTAAGTTCTGCCAATACTTGTTTTAATCTTAATTTTTCTGCTGAGTTTGCAGCGTAGTTCAATACCGGTTCATTAACCGGCATCGGGTAGTTAAAATATCCAAGATTCATAATGCTATTATTTAGCAGGCGAAGGTACGTTCATTAAATATTTAAGCAAATTTTTGGTTTTTTTAAAGAAAAGTGAAAACCCTTCTTTTAGCCGTGGCTGGGATTTGAGTTAAGGTATATTATTTTCATCACCTGTTAGATACTATATATTCGATATTTTAAAAGTGCTCACTAAACGCAACATTACTAATTCCCCGGCGCATAATTTATTGCTGTTATTTTAAACTCATTCCCTTTTTGACACATCCATACTTTTCCACCTTCCGTCATTACGCCATTTACATTTCGAAATAACTGGTTAAATTTCACAGTTGCAAAAGATAACTTTACCTCTTTTGTAAATACACTATCGTAGTTCGCAATCAAATCTTCTTTTGTTTTAATGGTTTTATTCAACGGATATTGAATGGCTGCTGCCAAATTTTCTTTATCATTGGCAATTACCCATTGTTGCA
>JBGSIG010000361.1:0-1526 GCA_041742655.1 Ferruginibacter sp.
ATCCAGATGGTAGTTTTGAAATAAGCATTGAATATCTGAGTTGCCCCGAAATAGAAGGAAAGGTGGTAATTATTACTGATCCAATGATAGCTACTGGTTCCTCTTTGGTGAAAGCTATACAACACCTCAAAGACGAGGGGACAATAAAAGAAATTCATATAGTATGTGCTATCGCCTGCACGGTAGGCATCGAATATGTTTTGAGAGAACAGCCCAAAGCAACAATATGGTGTGGTGATATTGATGATGAAATAACTGCCAAAGGATACATTGTACCCGGTTTAGGCGATGCCGGTGATTTAGCGTTTGGGCAGAAAATTCAATTTTAGTTGTATTAAAGGAATAGCGTTAATATTAAAACAGATAATAATATCCAATGCCGGTTTTACGTTATTCTACTGATTTTTATTGTGATTGATAAAGTTTTCCCGTAACTCTTGCAGCTTTTTGATGCAAAACCTTATCTTTAATTTTCTGAACGAAATCGTAATGAGAAAACTTGCTGTAATTATCTGTACCACTTTCCTTGCTCTTGCTGCTAAAGCTCAGGACCCGCATTTTTCTCAATTTTTTGCATCTCCGCTCACGTTGAATCCGGCGTTTACGGGAAAGTTTGACGGACAATGGCGTATAGCTGCAATTCACAGAGATCAATGGCCGTCCATACCAAAAGCTTATGTTACCACTGCGGCTTCTTTTGATTTCGGTATATTAAAAAATAAAATTCCCGAAGGTGACGTATTTGGAATTGGGTTTTCCGGGCTAAGTGACCAAAGCGCTGATGCTGCATTAAAACAAAATTACTTTTCTGTTTCGATGAGTTATCATAAAGCACTGGATGAAAATGGCTATAATACTATTGGGGCTGGTTTCCAGGGCAGTTATTCCAGCGCTACGCTGGATTTTAGTAGATTAACTTTTGAAGATCAGTTAACACAAAACGGGTTTACAGGAACGACCGCAGAAGACCTTAATTATGGTTCAATGCAAAGTTATTTTGATATGAATGCGGGTATTTTGTTTTCTGGCTCAAGCGATGGTGTTAATAATTATTACGTTGGAACATCGGTATATCATATCAACAATCCTAACTTAAGTTTTTTAGACCAAACCTGGAATCTTGCGTCCCGGGTATCTTTTCATGGCGGAGGATCTTTTCCTTTACAGGGGAATTTGTCTGTGTTCACTTCCGCTATTTTTCAAATTCAAAACAAAGCCAATGAGATTGAATTTGGCGGTGCCCTGGCGGTTAACCTCAATAATAGTGATGTCAATCCTACAAGCGTTTACGTGGGATCGTGGTATAGGGTAAACGATGCAATCATTCCTTATATAGGTTTAGAGATAGCGGGTCTGCGTATTGGGGTAAGTTACGATGTGAACGTTAGCAGTCTGAAAGCGGCAACGCAAAGCAGGGGTGGTTCTGAGTTTTCTATCATTTATATTAAAAAGCCCGCCACCGGAGGAAAAAATATTCCTTGCCCTAAATTTTAATTTTTTTATTTTATATTTCTTGTAAGTGGGGG
>JBGSIG010000362.1:0-4514 GCA_041742655.1 Ferruginibacter sp.
CCGCCCATGGCTTCAACGTATTTATTAATCACCTCATCGGCGGTTTGTGCGGAGGCATTGATAAAACCCGCTGCAATGATGAAGGTTAGTAACGCAATTTTTACAATTTTCATGTTTCTTTTTTTAGTTTTTGAAATTAAATATATCCCTTTTTTATTTTCCATCAATAGCGAAGGCGAGTAATACGTTGCCTGGCATTTGGCCAAACATTCCGTAGCCTGAGTTTACAAATAACATGCCATCAGCTACAACAGGTGCTGGCCCGTCGATAGCGCCGCCCTGTCCTTTAATGCCATCAACAGTTTCATATTCTTTTACGGTATCAAAATCCCATAAAATTTTTCCGTCCGCCGTGGCGTATGCCCGCATATGTCCGTCTAATGCACCGGCAAATATAATTCCCGGTATCACTAAAGGCGCTGCGGAATTAGCCCGCAGGCAATCTTTTTTACCACAATCGGGTGTAGGCGTTTTCCAAATAACTTTTCCATTTGCAACATCCAGCGCATACACGCCGGGGGTAGCCTGCAAGGATGAATCGCCGGTGTCAATAGCACCGAATACAGTATTGTCTGCATTGGCAGCAAATACTAAATTTTTGTCGGTAGCCATACCCCAGTGCACGCCGCCCAGTTTACCGCCTTTTCCAATTCTTGTTTGCCAAATTACCTTTCCTGTGGTCGGGGATACACCATAAACAATTCCGGATTTTTGTCCCGCCACCAATATTTCTTTTCCATCTTTCTGTTGTACCAACATGGGAGCCATACCAAAATCAAAGTCGGGACTTTTTTGGTCGGGACAATTATCAAAATAAGGACACGCCAGGTTATACATATCACCTTTTGTAGCCTGGAAATTCCAGATCAGTTTCCCTGTCTTCATGTCAAGCGCCTGTATGGCATCGCTGGTATTAGAGGCGGGGTAACTATAGTTTTCACCGGTACCAATATAAAGCAATCCTCTTTTTGCATCAATCGTAGGGCTACACCAAACGGGTGCTCCGGAAGGACCGTAAATTGGTTTGCCATTTTTCTTTTTGCTGCTTTCAATTGCTTTCGGAAGAATTCGATATTGCCATATTTTATTTCCTGTTTTGGCATCCAGTGCTACCACGCCGCCCGAAGAAGTACAGCAATTGTAATTTCCATTGGCGGCAGAGCTAACTTCTATTGAACTAATCGGAACAAAAACTTTTCCATTATATACCACCACCGACCCTGTGTTGGATGATTGCGGTTCGAATCCTGCTCTTTTGCTCCAGATAAGTTTCCCGGTGTTGACATTCAGTGCATACACATTGGTGCTGTTATCAGCAAAAAAAGCGGTAAAAGAATTTCCATTTTTTACAATACTGATCGCACCACGGATGGCCGCACCTGCAGTAAACTGCCAGCCAATTTTTCCAGTGTGCATGTTTAGTGCAAATACATCCCCAAACTGACCGCCAACTATGAGCCAATCGCCCACTACTGCCGGTTTGCTTCTTACAATAGTTGCATCAGGAAATGCAAAGGCCCATTTTAATTTTAACGATCCAACATTTTCTGCGGTTATACCTGCCTGTTGGGAAGTTCTAAACCCCGAGCCTTCTTTATCGTTTCCCCAGCCGGAATGATCAGCCGCATGTGTGTTTGCTGTAAGTGAAAAAGGAGTGTAGGCATCTTTTGGAAAAGTGTTTGTTTTAATTTTTCTTTTGGTTATCCATTCTGCAACCGCTATGCGCTCTTCGGCAGAAATAGTTGAGCCTTGCACACGCATTTTGCCCGTGTTTAAAGAAGCAAGAATTGCCCGTGGCGTCATGGCAGACATAATTTCAAGGCCGGGCGCCAGTGTTGCTGCAGAATCTTTATGGCAATTATTGCAACTGGCATAAAAAATTCTTTTTGCAGTTGAATCTGGAATGTTATTTAGACAGGCATTGGCGAAGGCTCCTTTATGAAATAAATCAATCGCTTTTTTGGGTTCTGATTCTATACGAAAGGCGAAGAGAATTATCAAAGCCACAATACCGAAAAGAAGATTTGTTTTACGCATAAAATTATTTTTTATTTCCTGGGTCTAAAAGTAGTATTTTCCAAAAACCTGTTGTAAGGTATTTCGGTAAACACTGGCAAACAGTCGGTAAACGAAGCGTAAGGGAAGATTGACATTTTGTAAATTTGAAATATTTTTTCACCTGGTAATTTATAAGATAGTATGCAATTTGACCCTGATAACAATATCATAAAACTTTGTGCCCAAGGGATGGGTAAAGAAGGAGAGGGCAAATCTGTAGAAGCCCATGAATTGTTTACGCAGGCATGGAATGAAGCCACCAACGATTTCGAAAAACTTACCGCTGCGCATTACGTGGCAAGGCATCAAAAAACCATCACCGATAAACTGCATTGGGATGAAGTTGCTTTGGAACTAGCATTGAAAATAAATGACGAATCAGTCAAATCATTTTATTCATCGCTTTATTTAAATATAGCCAAATGTCACGAAGATTTAGAAGACTTTGAAAACGCAAAAAAGAATTACCTGTTGGCACTTTCAGTTACTGATTTATTACCAGATGATGGCTATGCCGCAATGATAAAAGCAGGTATTGCAAAAGGAATTGCAAGAGTAACAGTTTAATTCGTTTGCTGTTACCTGCCGTATTTACCCGTATAGGTCCACTACTTAAAGCGCCTGCTTTCCTGTTATCATTAAATTATCAGGTAGCAACTTTAAAATTCTATCGTCAGTTTCTCATGATAAAAATATTTCCATTCAGATTGCTTTAATAATGTTGTTGTGTACATTGCTCCATAATATTTGTAAAAAAATAACCTAAATTCAGTTTATGAACTTACTCATCATTACAATTTTTGTTTTCGGCTATGCTGCCATCGCCTTTGAGCATCCGATAAAGGTCAATAAAACCGCAAGCGCCCTGCTTACCGGCGTATTATGCTGGGTTGTTTATATAATGGGCAGTGGAGACAGCTTTCAAGTTTCGGAACAGTTGTATGGGCATTTAGGTGAAATATCCGGCATCTTATTTTTTTTATTGGGTGCTATGGCGATTGTGGAACTGATAGATGCACATGACGGATTTGATGTGATCACCAGCAGGATTAAAACCAAGGACCAGCGTAAATTACTTTGGATCATCAGCATTGTTGCCTTTTTTCTTTCGGCTGCACTGGATAACCTTACCACCACCATTGTAATGGTTTCGCTGCTGCGAAAACTTGTAAGTGATCGAAAAACAAGAATGTTTTATGTGAGCATGGTGGTATTGGCTGCCAATGCCGGGGGCGCCTGGACACCCATTGGCGATGTAACCACCACGATGCTTTGGATAGGCGGACAAATAACAACCGGGAGCATAATGCTGCAATTGATATTACCAAGTTTGGTATGCCTGGTGGTTCCGCTTGTCATTCTTTCTTTTACCATGAAAGGAAAGATCATCAGTCCCGAGCTGATTGAAAATGACCAACCGGATAAAACAACAGCCTTTGAAAGAAAATTAATTTTAGGCTTGGGAATCGGCGCCCTGGTATTTGTACCCGTTTTTAAAACCTTTACCCATCTGCCACCTTTTATGGGAATGCTGTTCGGGTTGGCAATACTCTGGATAGTTACAGAAATCATTCACAAAAACAAGAACGATGCAGATAAGGATGTGTATTCTGTGGTGCAGGCATTACGGAAAGCAGATGTGCCGAGTGTATTGTTTTTTTTGGGAATACTGGTGGCTATTGCTGCGCTGGAGTCAACACACCAATTGACTACCCTGGCGCACTACATGGATAAAACCATTGGTGATATAAATGTTATTGTAATGTCAATTGGCCTGCTGTCATCCATTGTTGACAACGTACCGCTGGTAGCTGCAGGTATGGGAATGTATGATATGCAAACATATCCAACTGACCATCATTTCTGGAGCTTTCTTGCCTACTGCGCCGGCACTGGCGGCAGTTGCCTCATCATCGGGTCTGCTGCGGGTGTGGCTGCTATGGGCATGGAAAAGATAGATTTTTTGTGGTATTTTAAAAAAGTTTCCTGGCTGGCATTGTTGGGTTATTTAGCAGGGGCTGCTACGTATTTGTTGCAGCATTATTTTACGGGCTAGTAATTTTTCGCTTAAAGGGTTGTTAATATTTCGTAAATTGTGGCATGAAAATCATCTTACTTTCTGTAGTTCTTTTAGCAGTTGCTTTTGCCGGTATTGCTATTAAACTATTGGTGAAAAAGAATGGCAGGTTTTCCGGAACCTGCAGCAGCAATAATCCATTGATACAAAACGAAGGCGGGTCATGTGGTATTTGCGGAGCAAAGCCCAATGAGCAATGCAAATCTTAATCTAATTCCTGAATCCATTTTTTCAAACTTTCCGAAGTGTATGTTTTCCAACTTCCCTTCTCATCATAAATAAAATATACTTCCAGGTTTAAATCTTTATTCGCCACTAAAAATTCTTTTGATTTTTTCAGCCCCATTACCATAAATGCTGTGGCATACGCATCAGCCGT
>JBGSIG010000363.1:0-2553 GCA_041742655.1 Ferruginibacter sp.
AAATTTTACAACAGCACCCACGGTGGGTGTGGTGACAACTGCAAACCGCACATCGGTAGATACATTTTATAACCAGATTTTTGAAGACTTAAGATTTGCTGTGGCCAACCTTAATCCAACCAATTCTCAATATGGCAGAGCTACCCAACCAGCGGCAAAAGCGTTTTTATCCCGCATGTTGCTCACAAGGGGGCAAAATGCTGAGGCAAGCAATCTGGCAGTAGACGTGATTAACAATTATGGTTTTTCATTGTTGCCAAAATATGCCGACTTGTGGAATATGGGTAAATTGAAGAACTCCGAAATTATTTGGTCAGTGGATTATTCAACCAATTTATTACTAAACGATATTAGAACAAATACATATCCTGATGGACACACCAGAGGTTCTAATAATGGCCATTTATTATTCTTGATGACATACGACCAGGTTGCGCCTACTGTTTTGCCAAGGAACCTAAATGATGGCAGACCCTTTAACCGTTACATGCCCACATTGTCGTATTTAAGACTTTTTGACCAAACAAGCGATTCAAGATATAATGGGTCATTTCAAAGTGTATGGTATGCGCAAAGGGCTTCAGGCAATATTAAAGTGGGTGATACTGCAGTGTACGCTACAACAGATACAATTCCTCCTGCGGAAATGGCGGCTAAACCATATACAACCTTTGATGTTACAAAAGTGTATGGCTCTGATGAAGTTCCTGTGCAAAGAAAATTCTATATTTCTCTCAGTAAATTCAAGGATAGTACCCGCCCCAGTATTGCGGAGGCGCAAAGTGCCCGGGATGCCTATGTGATGCGGCTTGGCGAAATGTATTTGATAGCCGCCGAGGCACAGTTTAATGCCGGAAAGCTGGATTCTGCAGCCTATTATTTGAATTTATTGCGCAAAAGGGCAGCCCTTCCCGGAAAGGAAGCGAATATGGAAATTACTGCGGCAGATGTAACATTAAATTTTATTCTGGATGAAAGAGCCCGTGAACTGGGTGGCGAACAACTGCGTTGGTTTGATTTAAAACGCACAAATACTTTGCAATCGCGTATACAGGCAATGAACCCTGATGCTGCTGCGTATTACCAGCCGTATAATGCACTAAGGCCTATCCCGCAAAATCAATTGGATGCGGTTACTAACAAAAATGAATTTGTTCAAAATCCGGGTTACCAATAAGATTATAACTCGGGTTTAGTGTTGCACTTTCATGTATTTACAAAATGTAAAATAAAGATTTTTTGGTAGGGAATTATTGTGTGTCTGTGTGAACAAGCCAGACGGAAAGCAGCTTGAAAGCTTGTTCTCATATTAATTTATCAGTGTTGCTGAACTTTGTTTCAACAACGTATTAGAATGAAAAAACTGTTCATCATTTTATTGGCGATGGTGGTAATGGCATACAATATTTCCACCCAAAAGAAAATTAAAATATTTCTTGCCGGCGATTCTACGATGGCCATAAAAGAAACAAAAGCATATCCCGAAACAGGTTGGGGAATGCCATTTGTATATTTTTGGGATAGCACTGTAACAGTTGTAAACAAAGCAAAAAACGGAAGAAGTTCTAAAACTTTTATAAGCGAAGGCCTGTGGAAATCTATAATGGACGAAGCCAGAGAAGGGGACTATGTTTTCATTCAGTTTGGGCACAACGATGAGTCGGTAGAAAAAAAAGAACGATACAGCACACCCGATACATTTCGCATGAACCTGAGGCATTTTATACAGGCCACCAGGGATAAAAAAGCCATTCCGGTATTGTTTACACCAGTAAGCCGCCGAAAATTTGACAACAACGGCACAGCGCTGGAAACCCACAGCCAATACTCACCTTATGTAAGGGAAGTGGCAACAACAGAAAAGGTGTTGTTTATTGACCTCGATAAAAAAAGCAGGGAATTGTACCAACAGTTTGGAGAAGAAAATTCTAAATTGTTATTTCTTCAGCTGGCACCAGGAGAAAATCCTAATTACCCTGAGGGAAAAGAAGACAATACTCATTTCAATGAATTGGGAGCAAGATTGATTGCAGAAATGGTATTGGCAGAATTGAAAGCACTGCATGTTGAATTAACAGACAGAATAGTAGTGCCGGTAAAAAAATAAGCTTCAGCATTTTAACTATTATTATTTTCTCTTCATGCAGGTAATTTTTGTCATATTGTTTTGTTTGTTTTTTAGTCAGGCCTACTGTCAATCTGCTAACAATGTTTGGTTGCCCGACAATGGAGACGGAACGTATAAGAATCCCATCATTCATGCAGATTACAGTGACCCTGATGCGATAAGGGTGGGAGACGATTTTTACATGATCTCTTCCAGTTTCAATGCGGCACCCGGTTTACCTATCCTGCATTCAAAAGACCTGGTAAACTGGACCATCATTGGCCATGCATTAGCGAAACAATTTCCGGAAAAAGATTTTGACAAAGTGCAGCATGGTAACGGCGTTTGGGCGCCGTCTATTAGATACCACAATAAGAAATTTTACATCTATTTTCCTGATCCCGACCAGGGAATTTTTCTTACCACGGCCAGCAATATTACAGGAC
>JBGSIG010000364.1:0-2768 GCA_041742655.1 Ferruginibacter sp.
CAATACCAATACAGGTTTTACACGCCTTATAAAATTTCTGAAACTATACCATACAAAAGATAGCAAAGAAATACAAACACCCCCCCACTTATGCCATGCTACTACTTCCTGCGTATACCCTTCTTCATTAGCAAGTAATAAACCCATCAAAGCACTCGCTACCGCCGTTAAGGAAGCCAATAACAATATACCATCGGCAATATTTCTTTGCTCTTCTGTATGGGATTTACTTAAACCTGAAAATAATTCCCAGCAAATGCCTACTATCAGCAGCACTATAGGGAAGTGCAACAGCAAAGGATGCATACGACCAATAGTTTGTACCCATGGTGGAACAATCAACCGGTTTTCAAATATCAATAAAAATACCAGCAGGCAGTTCAATGCAAATCCGGCATTGTATAAAATCGTTTTCCATCGCTGCATAAATCAATACAGTTTTATTTCGTCAATAAATATCCAGCCATGCTCACCTTTACCCGGGTGATCCTGGGGCAAAGCTTTTATTCCGGTTAGTACTATTCTAATTTTTTCAGTTTTAATTTTTTTTGATGCTGCCATCATTATTGGCTGGCATGAGGCCCCACTTAAAATTTTATTTGCGGGGAAAGATTGGGCTGCTATCAACTCAAACGAACCTTTACTGTCATCAAGATAAAACACTTTTACCTGTTCGGGTAAAAATATCCAGCCGCCATGATCCTGCAAAAAATCAATCAGCATAAAAGCTATTGTTGTCTTACCATCCATCAATATATTTATCTCTACTGAATCCTGCTGAAAGCCCAGCCAGGTTTTGGAATTCAAATCGTTAATTCCACCTTCATTATCATTCAATGTATTTGCTCCTGTTCCGGGGAACCTTTCAATGGCAGCTGTTTGCTGTATAGATTTAATTCTTAATCCATCTTTTATAAAAGTAGCTGAAACAATATCCGAAGTCAAAAAACCGTTGCCTGCAGCAATTGCTTTTACGGTGGTAATTCTTTCTTCTACCTGTATTGGAGCTCTATAAATTTTATCTTTTTCTGTTGGTGGTTTATTGTTAAGTGTATAATGAATCTGAGTACCTGCCTCTGCAAATTTTATTTCAACATTTGCTGTATTTGTAAAAAAGATAGAATGATATTGCAAGAATGGCGGTGCTAATTGTACAGGCGACTGTGCCTGGCAACAATTGCTGAAAATCGATAACAAGATAAAAGTTATTTTACCAAAAAGAATGGAGCGGTTACGTTGATGGCCGGAGACGGTACCGGCCTGGGCTGTTGAGCTAAAAAAGGAAAAGGTTAGTTTGTTCATTAAATAATATTTCACCGCAGAGAAGAAGAGGAAATGGAGGTAACGCTGAGTACCTCTGCGAAAACTCATTTGTCTCCTGTTCTCTGCGGTTTAATTAACGGGCGATAATTTATAAGGGTAAACTCTATCTGAATTCCATTGTGCGATATATAAATTTTCTTCATCGTCCACGCATACATCATGCGGATATTGAAAATATTTTATTGTCTGATACATCTCCCCCAGTTTTTCATCAACATATTGTGGTTCGCTGCCTCCGAGGTTGGAGACAACTTTAAAATTTTTATCCAGTATGGTTACAAAGCCAGATTGCTTCCACAGGTTTGAACTGCTTTGCAAAACTGCTGCGTATAAATAATCTCCTTTTATCACAGGCCGGCATACCCATGCGCCAGGTAAAGGAATGGTATCAATGTAGTCTCCATTAAATGTAAACCGTTTAAACGCATTCTGCTGGCGAGATGTTACCAACAGGCAGGGCCGCTTCGCATCCCGGTTATCTACACAAACACCATGGGCATTTAGCAAATTTTTTGGTTCATCACCCCTTCCTCCAAAATAATTAATGTAGCGGCCAGATGAATCATAATGAATAATAAAATCTTTGCCATAACCATCTGCTACATAAATATCACCATTGGCAGTAACGGCTGTTTCGGTAGGAATGTACTCTTCTGCTTTTGAATATTGTCCGGTTTGTTTTGGATAATTCCGCACCATCAATACCCTGCCATCAATGGTGGGTTTATTTACCTGGTGCCTGCTATTATCACAGATGAATAAAACATCTGTACCATTTTCATTCACCAATGTCAGCCCATGAGCTCCGGGATATTCCGTACCCCAGGTGGTTAATAATTTTCCACCCTTATCATAAATCAGCACATTATTTTTTACTTCATTTGTGAGCAAAATAATCCGGCCTTTACTATCCTGCACCATCTCATGACAATCCTTTACAGGGTTGCGTGCAACATCTGCCTGGCTCCAATGTATATTGAGTTTATAACGTTTGCTATTCTGCCCAAGCAAGGGTTCTTCTTTAAAAAGATAAGAAGGCTGGTAAATTAATCCGGCTGCTGCGATGGAAGAATTTTTTATGAATGTCCTGCGTTGCATGCTATTGAATTTGTTTTTTTACCGCACAGAACGAAAGGAAATGGAGATTACTCAGAGAATCTCTGCGAAAACTCTTTTAACTCCTGTTCTCTGCGGTTATTACCTCATCCTGCAAAGGTTAACTTATTATCCCCTTCACCACATTCCCCGCAACATCTGTAAGCCTGTACCTTCTACCCAAATGTTTAAAAGTAAGCTTCTCATGATCGATGCCCATTAAATGTAAAACCGTTGCATGAAAATCATTTACATGAACAGGATCTTTAATAATATTATATCCAAACTCATCCGTTTCACCATACACACCTGGCTTTACACCACCACCAGCCATCCACACGGTGAAGCAT
>JBGSIG010000365.1:0-1913 GCA_041742655.1 Ferruginibacter sp.
ACTACACCGGTAACGTTGGCATTGAGTTCACAATTCAGGCCATTGTAAGTAACAGTGATTCTTTTAATATCACCGCTAGAGTCAGCCACTGAAGTTGCATTACAAATTATGCCCAATGTATTTTCAATTCTGCCATTAAAAGCAGCATCGCTTTCCATCGCAACGTTGGCATCATTAGCAATAGCATCAATTTCGCCAGAAATACGGGCTTCATCATCAGCATGAAGCGTAAGGTCAGCGGCTTGATCGGTAGCGGGAGGGTTTGTATCTGTTTTTTTACAGCTTACAAATGAAACTGCCATAACTAACATAACGGCAGTGACTAAACGGATTCTTAATTGCATAAAAGTTGGTTTTTTTGAATGAACGATTTTTTATAGATGATTATTTCGTTGAAAAGTTTAATTGCGGCTATTTTTTAGTTAAAAAATTGTAAATCCAAAAATGAAAGTTTTGCCTTTGTTATTATAGTATTACCGCTTTTACCGGTTCTTTTAAATCTATTTGACATGTAAACCATATACTGCTTCATAGCTAACTGTTTCATTATCAAAATGCCTTGTTCCACTATTTTCCTACTTCTTATCTTTGCGACATGACAGAAAAAGTAAGAGTAAGATTTGCACCCAGCCCTACAGGTGGTTTGCATTTAGGTGGCGTTCGGACCGCCTTATTTAACTATTTGTTTGCAAAAAAACATGGGGGCGATTTTATTGTAAGAACAGAAGATACCGACCAAACAAGATTTGTAGCAGGTGCTGAAAATTATATTTTTGAATGCCTGCAATGGTGTGGTATCATTCCGGATGAAAGTGCGCTTCATGGTGGTGGCCATGCCCCTTATCGACAAAGTGAAAGAAAAGAAATATACCGGCAATATGCAGAACAACTGGTAAAAGATGGTAACGCCTACTACGCTTTTGACACGCCGGCTGAATTGGAACAGATGCGGGAATTGCTTAAAATAAAAGGCAGCAGCAGTTTACAATACGATCACCACATACGCATGAATATGAATAATTCGTTGCGATTAATGCCCGAAGAAACGCAACAATTACTGGATGCAGGAACACCGTATGTTATCCGCATTAAAATTTCGCCTGATGAAATTATTCCATTTACCGATATGATCAGGGGCGATATTGACTTTGACACCAACTCTGTAGATGACAAAGTTTTACTAAAAGCCGATGGAATGCCTACGTATCATTTGGCTGTGGTGGTGGACGATTATTTAATGAGAATTACCCACGTTTTCCGAGGCGAAGAATGGCTGCCAAGTGCCCCGGTGCATATTTTGTTGTGGCAATATTTATTTGGCTTAGATATTATGCCTCAATGGGCACACCTTCCTTTAATACTAAAACCCGATGGCAATGGCAAACTAAGTAAAAGAGATGGCGACCGGCTTGGATTTCCGGTATATGCCATGGATTGGACCGACCCGGCTACGAAGGAAATAACCAAAGGTTTTAAAGAGATAGGTTTTTTACCCGAAGCATTTATTAATCTACTGGCAGTGCTGGGCTGGAACGACGGAACGGAGCAGGAAATATTTTCAATGGAAGAATTGATTGAAAAATTCAGCATAGAAAAAGTACATAAAGGTGGTGCTAAATTTGATTTTGAAAAAGCAAAATGGTTCAATCATGAATGGATAAAAAAATTGCCGGTAGAAGATTATGCAATGAGGGTAAAGGAATTTTTTGAATTGAATGGTGTGGCAGTTGCTGATGAAGACTATTTAAAAAAAGTGATGACTCTCGTAAAAGACAGATGTACTTTATTACCCGATTTTTATACGCAGGCAGGTTTCTTTTTTACTGCCCCAGGCACCATTGATACAACTGCCATTAAACCAAAATGGGATGATAAAAAAAATCTATTCTTTATTGAATTGATAAAATCGTGGC
>JBGSIG010000366.1:0-8274 GCA_041742655.1 Ferruginibacter sp.
TGCTCAAACAACTGGTGATATTTCGGAGACTGCCTGGTTACATCATACTGTTTGTTTATTATATCAGCAGCCTGTCTGCTCATTTGCTCCATCTCAACCCGGTTATGATGTAGCCATTCAATATTTTTTGCAAACTGATCAGGCTCTTCGAAGTTACAAAGAAAGCCATTTTCTTTTTCTACTATCAGCTCCCTTAAACCGCCTGGCAAGTTGCTCGCCACGGGCACGCAGCCAACACTCATTGCTTCTACCAGCGCTACGGGGAATCCCTCAAAACGGGTGGGGAAAACCATTATGTCTCTTTCAGCAATTTGCCGCAGCACTTCGTCATTGGTAGCGGGCGTAGCAAATACAACATTTTCTTTATCCTTCCATTGATCCTTTATTGCCGCGGTAGCGGGCCCTTTCCCAAATATCACCCAATCGGTTGGTACACCTGCAGACTGTAAATAATTTTCAATCTTTATCAAATCAAATACACCTTTCGCTTCATGATGCCTGCCCAAAAAAAATAATTTTAAAACGTCATTTCCTTTTACCGCGGCTCGTTTGTATCCTGGAATGGGTACGCCATAAGGAATAAAAAATATCTCCTTACGCCGTGCCGGAAATAGCTGGCACATTACTTCATAAAAAAAATAACTGTGACAAATAAATGCATCTACTACATCGCTATACAATACAGCCAACTGCACATTATAACCGTCATGCACTACCTGTATCACTTTCTTAGGGATATCATACCAGGTGAGCATCAACATTTCGTACACATCATTTACAATCAGGACACCAGGGCATTTACCAAGCAGCTTTGCCAGCCTGCCAAAAACATGATACCAGTTTTCCTTGCCTGAAAATTTAAACTCAGTGGTTTCTACTCCCTCACAAAATTCACAAACAAACGGTGTTGAAGTATTTTCTGCTTTATTTAATATGATCGCTTCCTGCAACATTCCATTGCTTATTGGATACCTGGCTACATTTTGCAGCATAGTTGTTATGCCACCAAGATTATTTACAAGGCAATAGGTTATCTTTTTCTCACTCATGCTGCTTCTTCAGCTATTATTTATGATTGGGTATTGCTAAACCAGTTGATGTATTTGGACAGGTTGGCTTCAAACTGGCTAGCAGGTGCAAAGCCAATCTTAGCAACTGATGAAATATCGGCCAGCCAGTTGGCCGGGTCGCCTGCCTTGACTTTGCCGGAAAAATTAATTTTCTTTTTGCCTGGAAAGTGAAGTTCAAAAAGATTGGCAACGGTCCTTATGCTTGTTTCAATACCAGTGGCTGCATTGTACACTGTACCATCAAAATTTCCTTTTGTTATCAGCAACTGCATCAGGTGTAACAGGTCATCAATGTGAATGAAATCTCTTGTTTCGTTGCCCGTACCAAATAATTGTATGTTATCAGCCTGTTGTAGTTTTTGGCAGATATCCCAAAGTAATTGCTTTTTTAATCCATTGCCATAAACAGAAAATGGCCTTATGATGGCCACGGGTACTTTGTAGACAACACTGTATTCGCGGCACGCTATTTCACTCATGTATTTGTGAAAGCCATAAGGAGATACAGGTACAATTGCAGCCGTTTCAGATATCGGCAATGCTGCTGGATTACCATATACCGCCGCACTGGAAATATGTAGCAATTTACAACATGGCTGATGCCGTCTAATGGTATCTAATACTTTTACAACAACTGCGGTATTTCCATCGTAATCGCTTTGGGGATGGGCAAATGAAAAACCGACGTTACCACTCCCCGCGGCATTGATGCATACGTGAAATTCATTTTCAGTAAACAGGCTCTCGAAATCAAAAGCTAGTACCGATACTTTGTGATAAGTATATTTAGTTGTAGTACTTTCTACTAAATCGCAACCGGTAACTGTATGCCCCTGCCCGATAAAATAGTCACAGCAATTAGATCCGATAAAACCGCAGGAACCGAGTATGAGTAAGTTCAAAATCGCGTAAGTTTATTGCAGTATATCAATGACTGCCTGATGGCAACGGCATCTACTTTTTCAATTTGATTGCTATCTGTATTAAATACGGGCAGATTATTTATTGACATGACTTTGTCTGCACCCCTTACCCATTGTTTAGATTCGTTATCGAAAACCTCGGTGAAGCTCGCAAAATTATACCCCTCCTGCAGTGATTTCTCTTGTAAAGAAAGATATTGCATAAAATCATTTTTAACAAAATACGCATTGTTACCACCACTATTACATCCAATAAAACGGTAGCCCCGTTCCGATGCTAAATTGTACACCGATTTTAAGGATACACCATAAAATTGAAAGGGTTGATTTGTTCCCCTTACAAAATCCTCCTTGTAAGGAATAGTATAAGCATGTTCAAAACCAAACAACGAATTATATTCGCAAATGATTATCACAGGTTCAATAGCGTGTATTGCTTTCCACACCCAGTAGTCATTGCCATCAATGTCAATGCTTAGTATGCCTACCTGCTTTGCAAACTTCGCGGAGCCAATCAGCTCATTAATATTTTCTCTTGTAATAAATGAGCAAACGGCCTGCAGATCGTAAAAAGTATGTACCTGGTCCGCTTTGACAGACTCTATATTTTTTTCATTACCGTCTATTACCAAACCGCTCCAATAATTATTGATCAACAAAAACCTGGTATTGGCCTCGCGGTAATTCTCCACACCAAATTCAATAAAAGTTTTGTTAGCGATGGGCAATTGGTTTACCAGCCATTGTATAATTCCGTCATCGCCAAATTGTGAAAATACCTGGAACTCCACTTCAGACAGAGAATGTATGTCTTTCTTAATTTTATTGGCAGCAGCCTGCAGTTGTCCAAGATTTACTTTTTCGCTTTTATAATCATTGTGCAAATAGTTATACAACCAATTTAATTTCTTATAATTAAGCAGGTTATTTTTTGAACCCTTTAACGCCCTTTGTAATTTGCTAAACATCCCCGCTATTTATTTTTTTTATTTTATGGCGATAATAATTTTCAAATTTTTGGAAACTACTGTTATAAGTACGTTTCGAAATATGAATATATTTCTTAAAGGTTCTGGCAACTGGTGTTTTGGTATCAGCACTTGTAATCACTTTATTAAAAAAGATCAACACATTTTTATCGTTAATACATACCGGTACTTTGTTGTCACTAAAAACCGGCTGTTGCAAAATATCTACAGCAGCTTCAACATCCGAATCAAGTTTAACAATATACTCTATGAGTTTTTCTTCGGATGCAAAATCATCATAGTTAAGAAAGCGCTTTGGGTTAAAGTCCAAACCAATCATGGGATTGCCCCAATAGACCGGAATACTGTTTGTAAAAAGCGGCTCTAATATTTTTTCCGTAGTATAACCCGGGTATTTTGAGTTTTCAAAAGCAAGTACAAATTTAAAATCCTTAATAAAAGTCAGCTTATCGGCCACCGGGCCTCCAACATTATTTAATACTTTACCACCAGAATCTACCGGCTTTACTTTGCTAAGCTCTTTAAAAAAATGTATCCTTTTTTTTGCTGCGGGATTCGACACTACCATGCAACAAAATTTTTCTTTATTCTTCCACATCTGCACCATCTCCTCCCGGGAGGTTGGCTTTAACAGACTATCCATCATTTTTTTTTGTTCAATATACAGGGCATATAAAGGAAGGCGAAAATGATTTTTCCTTTTAAGAAAGTCAAATGATAATGCATAATCACAACCGGAAAAATCAACCCTCATGTTCTCCGCTGTATAAAATACCCTCGTACATTTAAACTTAAGGTAATCATCGCCGTAGCAAGAAAAAAAAAGAATAGTCGGATCGGCTTCATCCAATACAACATTGTATTGTGTAGACAATAAATTATAGAAGTAATTATTTTCTTTCAGAAAACCCTGCCAGAAATCCGTAAAATTTATTTTTAGAAGCGGTTTCATTTATTATACAACCGGAGTGATTCTAACAATATCTCTTTTAACCACAACAGATAAATCGCTTCTGAATTTGAATATTATATTTCTTAATTCAGCAATTGATGGATAATCATCTTTTCCATTAAAGCACCTGGCATCATCAATCAGTATCACATGATTCTTTACGGAATGAGAAAGGATTGCTTTTATTTCTTCTACAATTGGAGTATTCTTGTCGCCCCTTGCTGTTACAATATATTCATCTCCCATTAAAAATTCTGAAGAATAGTGTCCGTCAAGCCAAAACAAACACGGCTCATTGATCCCAACCAATTCATGGCAAAGCAATTTTCCGCTATCCCCTTGTACGATTTTTATATAGTCATAATTTTCAAATCGTTTTGCTGCCTTCTCAGCAAGGGTATTACTTAATTCGAATGAAATAATCTTATTAAAATCATTTTTACACCGTTCAATTGTGTCGCCTAAAAATGTGCCAGTTTCGACTAAAGTATTAAGGCGAAATTTTTCTTTATGCGATAAAATGATCTCCTGTTTTTCACTGTAAGGAGGAATAGTTATGCGATCATTTAGCTTTCGGTATTGGTGCTTGATTCTAAAAATAAGGGATGAAATAAGAGACATATATTATTGAAATTTTTAAAACCCAACCAGTTTTTTTACTACAGACTCTTCACAATTTTTTTGAAAATCTACCAATGCCACCAAAGAGAGTGCAGTTTCAAACATATTAGAATTAAATTTCTTTTTGAGGTCGTCAATCTTCGTTCCAATATACTCACAAGAAGTCGATGTACTTTTCCTCCTAAATAAAAAACACTGTTTGCTTTATAAGAAGCATTTTTGTATTTTTTTTTATACTTTTGAAAATACGAGTGGCTGTTAATTTGCTTCTTACCTTCTTTATTTGATATTGTAATCTCGACCAGTATATTAGCAATTGTATCTCTAACCAGTTTTTGTTTGGCAAAGATTTAATTGATTTATGTTTAAATACTTCTTTTAAAAAAAACGGAAATGCAATCTGACCTAAATGCACCCCATCAAAAAAATAAAAAGTTCTTGTTTCTCTTTTATTATTTACTAAATAATCAAACAAGTTTATAAAAAATATACTTCTCTTTTGGCATTCACGCTTAATCGCATTATTGAAGTAAAAAGTAGATTCATTTCTTTGAATAATAGTTCCGTAGGTAGGATATTCTTCATTGAAGCTTTCGGAAGATGCTACAGCCCCAAAAACCATACAATAAAAGCCTCTTGAAATAAGTTCATCTATTACTTGAAAGTAATTTGCAACACATTCCTGAGTTATATCCTCAATACTTTTTTTTTGTATAAAAGCCTGTTTAACCAAGTGACACCTATTGTCAATTTCCCCAAAACATAGGAGAATTTTTGAAGCAGGCTTTAATCCGTTTACAATTTCAAATAATTTTTCCCGGCCATTTTCTTTGGTGTTTTCTTTTACTAAACTATGAGCCAATACAGCTCCAAGTCTATATGACTTCAAATATGAGTATTTATCAACAGACTGGTCTGGATAACCATTTTGAACCCTATCATAACCACTAAAGAAACTGACATGGCTATCTCCAATGCAATGAATTATTTCAGCATGTGCCATTTAACATTATTTGACATAAGTGTTCCATATCTTGATTTAAACACCCTATTGTCTCTATAAAGTGCATCAACTTCGAATTTTTCACAATGTTCTACCCAATCGAGAAAATTACGGGACTTATCAAAACATCCGGCGGAAAGAATATAATTTCCCGGAATAAGATTATTTGCAAAACTGACTGTTATACTACCCGGCCCGTCCGATATTGTAATGTATTCATTTTCATCTTCCTGAAAAATCCCCTGGATACAATCGCCCTGCGAATTATATATTAAAACAAAGAATTCAGACAATCCTGAAAATCCATTTGAAGTATAGTCAATTTTTATATCAAGATTGCCTCCTATTTTAAGTAGTGGATTTTTCCCATCACTAATATCAACATTGTCTATTTTCACTAGTTTTCCTCCATGTTTATGATAATAATCTTGGTTATTACTGTCACTATTTCCCAACATGTATGAAGAGACTAAGGTTTCAATTGAGCCTCTTTCTATAATTTGTCCTGCTGAAAGTAATACGCCTTTGTTACATAAAGATTTTAAGACATTCATGTTGTGGCTTACAAATAAAATGGTACGTCCTTCATTTTTGCTAACATCTTCCATTTTACCCAAACATTTATTTTGAAATTGAGCATCCCCAACAGCAAGCACTTCGTCAATTATCAAAATTTCTGGTTCTAAATGCGCAGCAATTGCAAATGCCAGCCTAACATACATTCCGCTACTGTATCTTTTGACTGGCGTATCAAGAAATCTTTCTACTTCAGCAAAATCAACTATTTCATCAAACTTCCTTTTTATTTCCTGCCTACTCATTCCCAAAATAGCTCCATTCAAAAAAATATTTTCACGACCCGAAAGTTCTGGGTGAAATCCAGTCCCTACTTCCAGCAAACTTGCCACCCTACCTTTTATTTTTATTTCACCGCTTGTCGGCTCAGTTATCCTGCTTATTATTTTTAGCAAAGTACTTTTTCCTGCTCCATTTCTACCTATGATACCTATCCTGTCACCTTGTTCTACGGCAAACCCTATGTCTTTTAAAGCCCAAAACTCTTCCTTACTTTTTTTCTCATTTGTCTTCAAAGGTGACTGAAATGAAAATATTTTTTTCGCTTTTGTGGTAACTACATCTCTTAAAGCAGTATAATGCTCTTTTTCTTCATGAGATATAAAAAAGCTCTTCGATATGTTATTTACCTCTAGTATTGAAGACATAAGAAATTAAATGTTATCGGCAAAAGTTTTTTCCATTTTGCGAAAATAGCTGATGCCGATCCAAAGAAAAAATACAGTGATAATAACTGAAAATACAAATGAAGGCCAATGCATTGCTTCGCCCAACAGGCAATACCTGAAACCATCTATAACGCCCACCATAGGATTTAGTGAATACAGCTTGCGCCATTTTTCATTCACGTTAGTGCTGCTATAGCCTACCGGACTAATGAATAATCCGAACTGCACTATAAAAGGAATGATGTATCGGAAGTCTCTATACTTGACATTCAATGCCGTTAAAAAAAGCCCTATACCGAATGCGCAAAAAAAAGCGAGCAATACAAACAATGGCAGCAACACAATTTGCCAGGGCGGCATAAACCCAAAACCCGCCATCATTACAATCATCAGGCAAAAAGAAATGCCAAAATCAACCAGGCTGGTAATGACAGAACTGGCCGGTATGATCATTCGTGGAAAATACACTTTAGTGATAAGGTTCGAATTTCCAATAAGGCTGCCGCTGGCCTCCGTTAACGCACTACTAAAAAACTGCCAGGGAAGCATACCCGCAAATACCATCAGGAAATACGGGGCGGGCCCGGGGTTGGGTACCTTTGCTATGCGGTCGAATACCAAATAAAAAATAATAGTAGTAAGCAACGGCCTGATAATGCTCCACGCAGCACCGATAACCGTTTGCTTGTACCTTACTTTTATATCACGCCAGCTAAGAATATAAAAAAGTTCCCGATACTTCCACAGGTCACGCCAGTAGTTTTTTTCAGTATGCCCTTTGCTGATAATTAAATCCCACTTGCTGTCTTTATCTAAAATAGTCATGGTGAAACGTGAAAGGTCAATGGTGAATGGTGAAATCTTTGAAGCACCTACTGGATTACAAAGAGGGTTTATTTTTTAAGCACGAATTGTATAGCACGAATTTTTTAGAGAAAGTCGGATGCCAGTATTATACCGATTGTAAAGAAAATTTTTATTTAACCCGTAAATATTTAATTATTCAAATCTTCTGCATTCACTTTTACAATCTTACCTTTTTTTGACAATACAATTATGCCGCCTGTAAGACTTTTTTGTTGTACCAATTTTTTAAATGTAAGATCAAGGCCTATTCGGAATTTCTCTCTTATTTCTTCGCCCTTTTTATTTTCCTTCATCATTCGGTTTATTTTTAATGAAATGCCAGATCGGCAACACAGTGAAAGACGCAGTCGTTTTTCCAGCGCCATTACAACCAGCTATTATATAAAGATTAGGCATTAACTAGTGTCATTTTCTTTTAAACATCTTCTACCGTCAGCGAATTCCCGGGTTTTAATAACAAGTGGAATGTTTCCTATTTGTTCAATATCTTTCTTAACTTTTCCTTATACACCGGGTAGCTGAATTTATCCATTACCTGTTGCCGGTTGGGAATAAATGCATCTTTATTTTCCATTACTTTAATGATGGAGTTGGTGATTTGCCGA
>JBGSIG010000367.1:0-1853 GCA_041742655.1 Ferruginibacter sp.
TTTTACTAAACAAAGGTGATAAGGTTTGAAAGCGGCACATATTTTTGCAATAAGCTATATTTACAATTTAACCGCCAACATCATTTCCGTTGCTTTTTCTTTCCCTATTAAAGATAACAATCTTCCTGGGGTTGCTTGAAGGGAGTGATTGAATTGAATGATGGCTTCACTGGGTTTATTAATTTCTAACAGCCATTCAGCATACATTTCCGGCGAAGGTTTTACAATAGGTGGCGGACCATAGGCATAACTAATATCCGATTCAAGGGTTACCGCCTGATTGAAATATTTTGTAGTTAAGGTTATGTCTTTTTGTAGCCAACTTGCCATCGCTTTTAACTCCAGCAATATCACCTGCGCCTGTTGAATATCGAGGCTATTTGGCAAGGGGCTTTTTATAGCGCCGCAAAGGCTTGCACCGACACTGCTAATTCTTTCTTCATCTAATAAAATTGACCGGTTTAAATTTGTTATCACCTGCAGCAATTCTTTTTCGTTCTGCAAATAATAATATTTCATACCCGTAACAAAATAATCCATTGCCCTTGTTGAAATATTCAAGTCGTCCTGTTTCACTTCAATATTGGCAACGGAACTTTTATAATCATTTGTTTCGGCGAGATAAGTTGCTTTTTGATAAATTAAATGTTCTCTTGCCCGTTCACTATTTAGTTGCGAGCAAAATAACTGCATGCTGTCCAGAATTGCTTTTGCTTTTCCTTTTTGTCCACTTTGTAAATACCCATACATAAGCCAGTGATACGCATGATAGTTTAGTGCATCATTGTCCAATTTTTTTCGTTCCTTTCTTTTGTATCCTGCTTGCCACGAAACAATATTGGAGCTGATAACTTTATCCCATGTACCCAACGCCAGGTAAATATGTGTAGGCATGTGCAACGCATGGCCCGCAGCAGGTGCCACCTGCGAATAGGCATCGGCAGTGGAAACAGCAAGGCCAGCATGGGCAGGGTCGTCGTAGGCATGAATTAAATAGTGCAAAGCGCCCGGATGCTGAGAATTGGTTTTTAAAACTTCTTTTGCCATTGCAGCAGCCTTTTCGTATACGGCACTATTTCGGCCAACTTGCACACTGCCCAATAGCGCCAAACTGTAAAAGGAGGTTACCTCATTATTGCCTGGATATTTTTGATGTAGTTTACCAAGCCAGTCGGCATAGCTGCTGTCTCTTTCAGGTTTGGTGCCGGTGCCATATAAAATATTAATGCTTTTGATGAAATCTTTTTCAATCGGTGATTTTGCCTTCGCAACCCTTGCTTCGGTAGTAGCGGCCAGTTTATTTAAAACTGCAGTAGCTTTCTCGTAGTTCTGGTAGCGCCAAAGCGGGTGATTGTAGGTCATAGCTTCGCCCCAATAAGCCATTGTAAAATCTTTGTCAATTTCAATTGCTTTTCTAAACTGTTCGGCAGCATCGTCAAATTCAAAACTATGGAGCAGCAGTAATCCCTTTTTAAAATTAGCCTGGGCAGGTTCATCACCGGTAACAGTAAATTCAATTTCACCCAATTGATCTTTTTGTTTTTCAGTTGTTCTACCACAACCAAATAAAAATAGTGTTAACGCAAATAGTATAACGGCGGAGAATTTAATATTGAGCATCATTTTTTATTAGACAGCGTGATCACATGCACCTGAGTTCAAATATAAGCCAAAAATTTTCTCTCTTCCCAACACAACGTTCATACCTTGCTCAAAGTTTGCAAAGTAAATTGTACATCGTTCTTCTCATCTCTTTCGTAGGTTCTAATATGCAGCGCCGCTTTGTAATAAAATATAATGGCCACTGTCATTTCTAGGTGACTTACATCATTATAATTAAACCATTTATTAAT
>JBGSIG010000368.1:0-1698 GCA_041742655.1 Ferruginibacter sp.
GGTTCAAACCATGTTTTAAAATGCTGCCATTCTACAATGTCTTTGATTATCTCTAAGCAATTGGACCACACTTTATCAAAACCTTTATCCATTATTCAATAAGCAATTTACGTATTTATAAAATTGTCCACAGTCAAAATATTCCAGAACCATCCTGTTTATAGCAATCGAGAACTTATATTTGTTGGGGAGAGCGAATATCAAAATAATTTGTTGAAAAAAAAACTTTTTATTCACTTGTTTTTCCCAGTAAAACCACAGTATGCCTTTTTATTAAACTTATATTCATAAATATCGATGATTCCCGGTCACGTACTATCTCTATAATGCCCTACCAGCCTGCATTATTCATTATATCTAGATTATTGAATTTATTTTTTATTAATATCGCTACACCAAAAAATATTTTTTGTAACCCACTATTTTAATCCTCATTTTTGGCTTCATGACAATTTCAAAATACTTTATTTTATTTTGGTATTTCAGTATTTTAATTAAGTAGCATGCTCTAAATTCTTACAGAGTCAAATCCAATCTAAGCAGTACTAAAAACGATGAAATAAATTTAAACTCTAATCAGTTCTTTTGTCAATTATTCCCAGTTGATATCATATCCCAAATTTCAAAAGTTCCTTAAAAAAATAATCCCAAAAAAAATTTATACTCTCCAAAAACATTTTAAGTTTAGAAAGATAGCCATTTTTTATGAGCCGAAAAGAAAAGAATTCACAAAAATTTTTATTGTCAAATAAGTTTACATTTACAACTTAAAAATAAAAATATGAGTTACGAATTAACAGGCAAATTAGTGGCCAAATACGATATTGTACAACGTACAGAGACTTTTAAAACAAGAGAGTTTGCAGTTGAAAAAACCGATGATATTGGAGGCAGGACTGTAACAAATTATGTAAAGTTTCAGTCGGTTCAGGATAAAACTTCCATTATAGACAAAGTAAATATTGGCGACGAAATAAAAGTGCTTTTTAATATTAAAGGAAGCAAATGGGAAAAAGATGGCAAAATAAATTATATCACCAACCTGGATGCCTGGCGTATTGAGCAGGTTTTACAAACACCGGCAGATAAAACAGGCATTGATACCGAGTATATGGAACCCCTGGATACTTTCTCATCAACATCACCAGATGCTATTGATGATTTGCCCTTTTAAAAAGGAGCCGAAACGGGGTTAACATAGCCGTAGATAATTTTTCTTTAAAAGACCCAACTGTGGTCCGGGGCATTATGCAACAAAAAATCGTATTAAAACTTTCTCCCGCCGAAGCTGCCGACGAAGCAAGTATAAAAACCATTGCAGCAAAAACTATCGGCAAAAACCCATCTACATTAAGCGGCTTTCACATAGATAAAAAATCAATTGATGCCAGGAGTAAAACAATTTGGGTAAACCTTACCATTATTGCATTTGTAGATGAACCTTTTATTAAAAGAAAAATCCAGTCTTTTAACTTTATTGACGTAAGGCAATCCGATAAAAAAGTAATCATTATCGGGGCCGGTCCTTCCGGCCTATTCGCTGCATTGCAGTTGATAGAACTAGGTATTAAACCCATTTTGCTTGAAAGGGGAAAAGATGTAAGGGCAAGGCGCCGCGACCTAGCTGTATTGAATAAGGAGGGTATTGTGAACCCCGACAGCAACTATTGTTTTGGTGAAGGGGGCGCAGGTACCTAT
>JBGSIG010000369.1:0-1506 GCA_041742655.1 Ferruginibacter sp.
ACGTAAATCGATCAAAGCTTTATTGGTGGGCACTGCAGCCACCGGCATATTGATAGAGAGTTGTAACCCCGCAGATGAAAAAGCAGCACTGGCTACAACTGAAAAAGCTGTTGCCGTAGATGAAACCCGCACGCCGAAAGAATTAGAACAAATTAAAAAACTGGAAGCAGAAACATATTTTACAAAAGAAGAAATGGGTACTATAGCTGTTCTGGCAGATATTATTATTCCAAAAGATGAAGTGAGCGGTAGTGCTACAGATGCCAAAGTGCCTGACTTTATTGAGTTTATTGTAAAAGATATGCCGTATCATAAAATTCCTATGCGTGGTGGTTTACGCTGGTTGCAACTGGAATCGTTTAAACGTTTTGATAAATCTTTTAATGATATTTCAGATAAGCAACGAATAGAAATTGTAGATGATATTGCTTACCCAAACAAGGTAAAACCAGGCATGCAGCCGGGCGTTTCATTTTTTAATTTGATGAGAGACCTTACCACCACTGGTTTTTATACTTCTGAGATAGGCGTAAAAGATATTGGCTATAAAGGCAATGTGCCCAATCAATGGAACGGTGTGCCGGATGAGGTATTAAAACAATATAGTGTTGCTTACACAGAAAAGGAATTGAAAGAGTGTGTAACGTTTGCTAAGGAATAAGGCTTCGCATTTTTATAGAAACGCTGATGATGCATATTGATACGGATGGAACGGATTTTAAAAATCCTGTTCTGAATATCAACTGGCTTTATCAGCGTTTTTTTGATTCCTTGGCACTTGCGACATTGCTTCTTTATTTGATGGCTTAACAAATAAGGTACGGATACTTCTACTCCACACCATTTCTAATTCTTTCTAAGTAATATTTGTTTTTCTTCTTAATAAAATTGACCTGGCTTAAAACATTGTTTCGTCCATATTGAATCGCAAAATAGCCTTTAGATGCCGATGCATTGCTGATATAAAACGAGTAAATATTCGTCCTTCCATCAGTAACGTAAAATAATCGAAATAGCTTTATGCTGTCATAAAGAGGACCTTCCCTAATTTTTGATATCCTTTTCCCCCTCCATTCAAATATATTACAGCTATCTAATGCGTGAGCCAAGTCAACTATTAAAAGCAGCGAATCATTTTTATTTTCATTCTTAAAATTCCTCGTCACTTCTGATGAGGAGAGAAAAAACTTAATAGCATCACATGCACTATTAAATTTTGAAGTTTGCCCATGCAAATTTTTAGTAAAAATAAAAACGACAACAATCAATATAAACTGAAACTTCTTTAATAATATTTTAAGTAATATTCACCAGCATAAAAGTTGCTTTTTTATATAGCTACAAACTTTTAAACATCCGTAAAAATCCGCATCATCAGCGTTTCTATCTTCAATCATTCAGCGCAGAATAAGCCATCACCTTGAATTTCGCTGCAAGTTCATAATGACTTGTATTATATAATTGCCTGTAAAAAACAATGATCATTTTTTCTTTTGGATCTACCCA
>JBGSIG010000370.1:0-7232 GCA_041742655.1 Ferruginibacter sp.
GGCACCCCAACTAATGGCAAAAAAACCCATTCCTAATTCTTTAGCCTTGTCGATAAATGGCTTACCTGCACCCTGGTTAACCATAAAAAAATTGAACTTGATATTTGTCATGTAATAGTCCATCAACCCATCATTATTATAATCGCCCACAGCAGTTCCCATAGAATTAATCTTTAGGTCCATGCCTTTTTCTTTCGCAACATCAGTAAAAGATTTTCGGGGGAAATTATTTTCAAGCAGCATGTCGGGGGTGCGCTTATATCCGAAATCGTGATTTACAAATAAGTCCTGGTCACCGTCATTGTCGAAGTCAGTAAATATGCCGCCAAATCCAAATCCACGATAATCGAGGCCATATTCTGCATATACATCCCTGAATTTTTTTCCGTTTTCATTCAGCAACAGGTTCCCCTTTGCTATCTGGTTGGCACCAACCACGGTGGCATCGTTAATAACACTAAGCTTGCCATGATATTCGTTAAAATAATTTCCCACATAAATGTCCGGCCAGCCATCTGCATTAAAATCTCCAAAACTTGCACCGGTGCTAAATGTAAAAAGTTGATCAAGTCCGTATTCCTTTGTAGCATCCCTAAATGTTCCGTTACCATTATTAATAAATAACAGGTTTATTGCTCTTGGAATTACTTCCTTTTTATCCCGTGTTGTTATGGTGGTAATAAACAAATCAACAAACCCATCGCGGTTCACATCGGCACCTGCTACACCTTGCGTTACAAAATTTTTCGTGATGGCCAATCCAGACTGGTCAAAAACATTGGTGAATGTGCCGTTGCCATTATTTCTATACAGCACATCATTACTGTTGCCGCCTGTGATATAAACGTCTTCGTAGCCGTCGTTGTTATAGTCAACCACACAGCCGCCGCCACCAAACATGCCTTCGTACACTTTAAACACATGAGTAATTCCAGCCTGTGTTGTTACATCTGTAAAACGAGTCTGGCAAAAACTTTTATTCATAAAACTGCCCGTAAATAAAAATAAACCTGTTAATAATAATGATGACCTTGTTTTCAATTTATTATTTTGTTTTTTTCCAGTTCAACTGGTTAACATTGTTGCCGATAATTTTACCTTTCTCTAATCCCCTTGCGTTATCCTGAGGAGTATGTATACCACCATAAAACCTGGAATTGGCAGTTTCTTCTGCCACCTGCCAGAACGAATTAAAATGACGGGCTTTAAAATCAGCATGTCTTAGTTCGTCTCTTGGCTTGCCCACATGCGCACTATCCGTAAAAGCGAAATTTTCTCCATATAATGCAGTAAGCACTGTTGCAGCCGCGGCAGCTTGTATAGCGTGCCCCGAGGGAAAAGCAGGAAAAGGTGGATCGGGCCAAAAAGATTCCCATTGCTGATCTATATGCGCTGGAATAAATGTATTAGCCCTTTCTGTAAAAAACTGGTATTTCCATTTCCAGCAGTCTCTAAAAGCGTCGGCAACAGCCATGCCAATTCGGGCGTAGGTTTCGGCGCATTTCACCAGCGTTGGTTTTGTTTTTTTGATTGCTATTGTAGCGAGGTAATAAGAATGACCCGGAGGGGTAAACGTTACATCAGGATCATCTCCCCACCATATTGCAGCTTCTTTTTCCTCCTGCGTCAACGATTTCTCTTTTTTATATACCTGCACAAATTGATCATAGTAAGCCGAACCCGGCACTGTGTCGTATGGAATAAAGACGGGTGGAGGAATTGATGAATCAATTGCAAGGAACGTACGGTTATTTCCCCAGTGCGGATGCAAGGCATAATGACTAAATGATTGCGCATATAACGGAGGTTGCCAGCATCCTGGTTTATTTTCAAAAACAAGTTTTTTATCAAAATTATTGAGATAACCACGATGGCCTCCATCGGTTTTAGACCAATCAAAAATTAATTGTGCTATTTTTTTCCCGTACAAAACAGATCTCTTCGTAATGGATGAATCTATTATTTTATTTCTAAATTGATCTAAAAAATAATTTTCAAGTGAATCGATTTTAATTTTATTTTCATCAGAAGTTTGAATATAAATATCACGGATAATTTCTGCCTGCGCAGCATTCAATACCATTGGCCAACTATATTCATCGCCTTCGTGTGGCAATGGCAGTGAACCTAATCCATTCAATTGTGGAGCTACAGATTGGTATTCGGGATAACCGTTTACAACAGACTCATACATTGTAAGGCCGATGTAGCCAAAACACCGCGAAGCAAACGTGGGTGTATTGGCAGGGGTATTTTGGGTTATATAATTTGTCATATCTGCCCAGGCCGTTGCCACCTCAAAATCTTCCGGTAATTTTTTATTTTGTTGATTGCACGAAAGCAATAGCCAACAAATGCCGAGAAAGAGTGTAAAAAATTGGGTGCATCTTAAGTCAGATAGGCATCCCGATGGTGGGCGGTGGGGACACCGCCCACGGCTGACTGCCCCGGTTGGTGTCCGCACCAACCGGCGAAATCCGATAGCATTCTGATTTGAATTGCACTCAAAAAATTTTATGAGGGTTTTTTGTTTCATTTTGCATTTTTGTTCAAACTATACACACTCAAGTTTTTGCCATTGATGCCTAAATAAATTTTGTCCTTTATTTGCATACTGCTTCTTACATCACCCCAAATATTAAACCCCGATTCCGTTTGTTTTATGTAGGTAAAATTTCCTTTTCCATCGCCTTGTAGCAATACTCCGTAATTAGCATCAAATTTTCCAAGCCTTATTTTTGTATGACTATTGTTACCGCACAGCAAAAGATCGGTATTACCATCACCGTTAAATTCTAATGGTAAAATGGTATATACCGGCGAATATTGGGCCTCCACAGGTAACGTTGCCATAGTGAATTTGCCGGCAGCATTACTTAAAAAACAAGTAGTACTCATATAATCAGCTACAAGATGACCGGCATCATTCAGTTCGTTATGCTCAAAAAGGTCATCCATAGTTATGTCTGCATAACTGCTAAAAGTTGAAAATCTTTTCCGAAGCAGCGGCAATTGACTGGCCAGTTCATCTCTTGTGACGTATGGATATTTTTGATGCTGTATGAAAAAACTAAAAAGCGGATCTACAGAACCATTGTTATCAAAGTCTTTATAGAACAGTTCAAGTGGCTCTTTTTCTGAGGCACTGAATTGTGTATTGAGGCCCATGTTGCCGATCATAAGGTCGGTCTTTCCGTCTGAGTTAACATCGCTCACGGTAATGGAGTTCCACCAGCCGCTGTATTGCTTGTCAAAATATTTGTTAGTGCAATTTATTAGCTTACCATTTTGTTGGCAAAAAACGCTCACAGGCATGCACTCACCCACAATCACCAATTCATTTTTTTTATCTAGATCAAGATCAACCCAAACAGCATCCGTTATCATTCCGGGGTTGGAAAGTTGCGGGCAAATTTTCTCCGTTTCATCTAAAAAAAATCCTTTGCCATTATTGATTAGGATAAAGCTTTTTGGAACTTCCGGGTAACGTCCCGGCACTACCCTTCCGCCCAAAAAAATATCAGGAGAACCGTCGCCATTGATGTCCTGAATTCTTACACAGGATTTGCTGGATTTTGTATCGGGAAGGCCATTACTTCTGTTAAAATTATTATTACCGTCATTGAGGTAGAGCCTGTCTTGCAGCAATGTATCATCAACTTTAAAATTATGGTAGCCGCCACTTGCTACATAAATATCCTGGTGGCCGTCGTCATTGGCATCAAACACGGCTATGTCTGCGTCACAATACGCTTTGTCTTTTTCAAAGGCTGGTATTTTCTTCAAATTAAAACTGCCATTTTTTTCCTGCATAAAAACCATGGTAGGTTCGCCGGGCGCACCGCCAATAAAAACATCTTGCAGCCCATCTTTATTTAAATCAAATTTTCTTACACAAGGTCCGTTGTAAGAAAACTGACTTGTAAGCAACGGTTGTCTGTTGAAATCATTGACGTTTGTATCTGCACTTTGATATTTTATTGCGGGTGTTATTTCAGTAAACCATTTTGCAACAGGTACAGGGTTTTTAACTTTATCATGCGCATCTTTTTCTGCCAGGTTCAGCGTTTGATTGCCTTTAATATTGTTGAGGGTTTGAACTTTTCCACTTATCCAAACTATCTGTAGTGAGTCTATTTTTTCAGCTTCACCAAGCCCAAAATGAAGGATAGTGGATACGCAGGATAAATAACCCCTTGCAGGATTTTGTTCCAATGTTTGCATTTGCCCGCCGTAAAATATGGTAAGCTTTGCACCAATGCCAGCACTATTTCCACCATCACCTGTAAGCTGTACTTGCAGAAAATGATTGCCCTTTTCTTTTTGCGATTCGTTTCTATAAATGAAAGCGGGCTGGTTGATATTATTCACCACCAGGTCAAGATCGCCATCATTGTCAAGGTCAGCATATAAGGCTCCATTGCTATTTGATTGTTGGTTGATTCCCCAATCGTTGTTCTTGTTTTGAAAACTGTTATTTTTATTATTCTTAAAAATATAGTTCACCACATTTGATGCAGGCATTTCCTTAATAATTTCCATTACATCTTCACGCTGCAGCCTGCCTTTTTCCTTCACATATTCGTTCATGTAATTTATAAAATCCAGATTGGTATAATCTCTTTTATAACCATTGGTAACGTACAAATCTTTGAAGCCATCATTATCATAATCTGCAAAAAGTGCCGACCAGCTCCAGTCGGTATTTGAAATGCCGGCCAACTGGCCTATTTCACTGAATGTTCCGTTACCATTGTTCAATTGAAGCATATTGCGCATGTACTGGTAATAAAATCCACTGCGTACATTCACGTTAAATTTTTCGTAGTTGTCAGGCGTTAGTAAAAGCTTTTGCCTGTGGTTGTCTTCGGGCAACATGTCGAGCGTAAAAATATCCGGCTCACCATCGTTGTTAATATCTGCAACATCATTGCCCATTGAGAACTGGCTGGTATGGCCAATGCTTTTATTTAATATATTAGTAAACGTGCCATTTTTATTGTTGATGTAGAGAAAGTCGGGAACCGAATAATCATTGGATACATAAAAATCAGGCCAGCCATCTTCATTAAAATCAGAGATTCCAAGCCCCAGGCCATAGCTCAATTCAGAACCATTTATTCCCGCCCTTGATGTAACATCCTCAAATTTTCCGTTTGCCTGTTTGTACAGACGAAGACCCTTTTCAGGATTATCCTGTTTAAAAAGTGATGCTGTTCCTTCAATGTTAAGTAGTGGTAAATTTTTTGGATTGTGGTTCAACAACAGCATATCCAGGTCACCATCTGTATCATAGTCGAAAAAATAAGACTGGTTACTAAATGCTGTACTGGCCAAACCGTATTCTGCGGCTTTCTCTTCAAATAATGGGATCCCATTGGTTTGGGTGCCTTTGTTTATGAAAAGCTGGTTCATTCTTTTTTCGGGTGGTAACGCACCGGAATAACATAAGTAAATATCAAGCTTACCATCCCCATTAATATCAACTACATTTACACCCGTTTTCCAAGGCCCGGGTCTGCCACTTGCGCCGGAAATAGCCGTAATGTCCTGAAAATGCATGTTGCCTTTGTTGAGGTATAATTTATTGTCACTCATGTTGCTGGTAAAATAAAGATCCACCATCCCGTCGCTATTAAAATCGCCAGCAGCCACACCACCCCCATTGTAAAAATATTCATACACCAGGATATTTGTATTCAGTGCTTCGGTTAAAGTATTTTGAAAACTGATATTGGTTTCGCCTGTACCAAGAAGCGTAAAAAGCTCGTTGCTTTTCACTTCGCTATTTACGGTTTGTTTAGCCTGCTCCCTACAGCCACCGAACAAAAAAGAAAATGCAAGAAAACTGTGATAAAAAAATCGGTATAGCTTCATTTTGAAATTGGTCAAAAGTAAAAAAATCTATTTCAAAAGCTGAAATAGATTTTTTTACATGAGGTTAATATAGGCTTAGTACCCGGGGTTATTTTTGTCCTTTAACAGTTCATTTCTATTTACTTCATCACGACTAATGGGACGGTAATACATTTTATCATCCCATTTACGGGTTTCATTTTCTGTATTATCAACAACGGAATAAGTATAGTCGTACACCGTCTTATCATGTCTATATGGAACCAATGCTGACTTGCCCGGCTTTAAAGTTGCAGACACATTAATCGCTTTAATTCCACGGCCAACAGTTGTTGCAGGAATCATCCATCTGCGGGCATCATGGTAACGGTGCTCTTCATATACCAGTTCAATTCTTCTTTCGTTTCTGTAACGATCTCTAAGCGCTGTGCCAGATTCTGTAATAGCAGGCATACCGGCACGAAACCGTATTTTATTGAGCCATGTTTTTGCTTCCGCATCTTCACTCAATTCAATGCAGGCTTCAGCATAATTCATTGCTATTTCTGTGTACCTTATAAATGGCCATGGAATAATCTGGGCATTTGATTGATTGTCGGCAAGGGCCGGATTAGGGTCAATAAATTTCCTTGTATAATAATGTGTACGGCTTCCATTCCAGTTTTCTACTTCCGATTCACGGGTATCAATACCATTTTTTATTCCGCCTGCGCCATCTGCATAATACCCTGTTTGCACCTGGTTAGCAGGGTCTTTTCCTGCAACATCGGCAGGCCTTGGTTTCCAATTTGCTCCATCGTATAATACACTAGCATAAAAACGGGGATCACGATTCTCGTAAGGAGCTGCTTTTTGAGCGGCATTATTCCAGTCAAACTTCGTACCGTCCATCATTTCATAGTCATCTACCAAATTTTGGATAGGCGTGTTTCCTGCCCAATTGTGATAACCATTTGGCCCGTTGTTGATACCATAATGAAGACCGCCTAATGGCCAGTTATCTTCTACAGTATAAAGAGCTGAGGCCGAGCGTTGAAATATAAGGTCAACGGCCGCACCGGCATCACCCACAGCACTTTGTCCGCCCATGGCAATTGAATTGTAATTATTCCTACCTTCTTCTGCAGAAACAGGTGCAGAAAGGTTTAATTTGTACCCTTGCCCTGCATCCAACACCGCTTTAGCCGCAGCTTTGGCAGCCTGCCATCTCGCAGTTCTGTCACCTGAAGAGTAGGCCACTAAATCAAGATTTGGATACGCAGATAAGGTAGCCGACTTCGCTTTTGCTGTTGGCCCATCATGCAGGTCGCTTGCGGCGTATAGCAATACTCTTGATTTTAAAGCCATTGCAGCCAATTTAGAAGTAAGGCCCGGTG